>JAJTEZ010000165.1:8894-11114 GCA_021298335.1 Saprospiraceae bacterium
AATTCTGAATGTGCAACATAAGATTCTTCGGGGTTTGCGAATGTGCGAAAACAGCTTTGAATGACATTGCCGTCTTTGTCTGTGTCGTCGTCATGTTTAAAGAAAGTACCTCCTGCCCAGTTTTTACCGCATTTAATGCCGAAGTGATTGTTGGCATCGATGGCCAGCGGACTTCTTCCCAGGTCGGATTCCAGCATGCCTTGTGCAAGCTTAATGCTGGCTGGAATTCCGCTGCGCTTCATCTCTTCCATGGCAATTTCTTTGTACCGATCCACATAATTACCGGCAAGTCTTTTTGCACTTTCCTTGCTAAAAGACCCAAGGAAGAGCCAGAAAGCTACTGCCCATAAAAAGTATGACCGACGCATCATTTTCTCCGCATTCTATTCAGGCTGGTTGCAAAAATCGTTCCGAAATTGTAAATCGTCGAAAGTAAAACGTCAGGCAGACTTCAAAGAGTATAGCATTTGCGTAAATTCTACGGGGCGAAGCCCATAAAAAGTATGCATCCTTTTCCAAAGATGCATACTTAGTGTATATTTGCCACTAATATCCTTTTGACAACACAGGCAGGGACTCTAGGTATCAGGTGGGTATTTGATTGATTGTTTAAGCCACAAAAAAATCGGTATGTCTCTATTTTTCAGACTGCACTACAGGACCGAATGGGGGGAGCAGTTGGCAGTGCAGTATGCATTTCGGGCGGATGAAGAAGCCAGAATTTTTGTTTTAGAAACACAGGATGGTGAAATTTGGTCCGGAGAAATGCAAGAGACTTCAACCGGTGATCTCCGCTATAGATATATATTGTTGAAAGGGGGAAATACTGTGTTGCATGAATGGGGTGAATACAGACAACTCTCTTGCAAAAAAGATGTGCGTTACATTCTGGCAGACCATTGGCGCCCCCGCGAGGCTGTAAAGAACGCCTTCCTTTCATCAGCATTTACACAGGCTGTTTTTGCCCGCGCGGAGCAGCAGAGCACTAAGACAAAGCCAAATAAATCAACCCAAACAGGAGGTAAGTTGATGTTTCAGTTGCGAAAGCCGGATGTCTCCCCGGTGATGTGCGTGGGTATTATCGGTAATATTCCGCAGCTGGGTGGATGGAAAAAAGCTGTTTTGATGGACGAAACCCACTCACCGCTCTGGGCATTTACACTTGACATTCCGGTGGAGCAGGTTTTGATAGAATACAAATTTGTGATCTGCCATGCTGACTCCGGGGAAATTCATGAATGGGAATGGGGAGAGAACAGGCGCTATCTCACGCAAGCTGGAAAGAGAAAAACAGAGATTGTTGTGATCACTGAGGAGGAGTTTCGTACTACTTCTTTGCCCTGGAAGGGGGCGGGAGTGGCCATACCCGTATTCTCGCTACGCAGCCATCGAGGCCTGGGAATTGGAGAATTTGCGGACTTGATTGCATTGACGGACTGGTCTGCCAAGACAGGCTTGTCCGTGATTCAGATTCTTCCTGTAAACGATACCATTGCCACCGGTACATGGGTGGATTCCTATCCTTATGCGGCAATTTCTGTATTTGCTTTGCAACCTTTGTATATCCGGATAGAAGATGTTGCTTCGTTTCAAAAAACGTCTGACCTCCGGGATTTTGAGCAGTCGAGAACCGTATTGAATGCTATGGATGCAGTGGATTTTGAAAAGGTCCTGCAATCGAAAATGCATTTTTTACGAATTTTATATCAGGAGCAGAAGCATCAATTTTTTCAGGATTCCGAAGTCAATACTTTTCTTGACGAACAGGGTCACTGGTTGAAGCCTTATGCGATTTTCTGCCACCTTCGTGACAAATATCAGACATGTAATTTTCGCCAGTGGCCTTCCTGGTCAAAATTTGATTCTACTGTGGTGGAAACCCTGGCGGTTCCATCCTATGAAGCTTATGACGATGTCCGTTTCTGGTTTTTTGTACAATTTCACGCCGACAAGCAACTAGCTTCAGCCCGCAATTATGCCCGGCAGCATTCTGTGGTCCTCAAAGGGGATCTGCCTATCGGTATTTACCGGTATAGCTGTGATGCCTGGGTTGCCCCGGAACTTTACAACATGAAAGAGCAGGCAGGTGCGCCTCCCGATGATTATGCTAGAGATGGCCAAAACTGGGGTTTTCCTACCTACAACTGGCAGATCATGGCCCAGGATGATTTTTCGTGGTGGAAAATGCGCATGCAACAATTGAACAGATATTTTGATGCA
>JAJTEZ010000166.1 GCA_021298335.1 Saprospiraceae bacterium
TGGTGCAAATTTGACTATCAACAGAGACAGATTGCTAGAGCGTCGTAATGGCTTGCTCCAAAAATTGCTGGACAGAGGAATTATCCAACAGGATGAGTATCATAGGAATCTCAGCGAGCCGTTGCCTAAAAAACAACTCGCTATTACACAACAAGCTTACCACCTTTTGAATCATCTGTCAAAAACACATGCCAATACCTATGTCTATTTATCCACAATTTCGCCGGTTTATCAGCATTTGACGCGGGAACTTCTTCTCCGCGAATCTGAATTCCTCCGCCAGGAAGACATCCGCAACCTTGCGCTGGTCGTGCTGGATACAGAACAAGACTGTGTGGTAGCTTATCATGGCAACGTGCCAAAGGGCAATGGATCTTTTTCCTATGTAGATATTGCGCAGTCACCCAGGAGTACCGGCAGCCTTTTGAAGCCTTTGTTATACCTTCATGTGCTGGAGTCGGGACTGATGCTTCCCCAGGAGATGGTTCCGGATATTCCCAGTGCATTTGGAGATTTTCAACCACAAAATTTTGATAAAAAATTTCGAGGTGTTGTCGGTCTGGATGAAATGGTCATTCAGTCACTGAACGTGCCGGCAGTTCGTGTGCTTCAACAGGCAGGACTGCATTCATTTTACGAAAAATTGCAGCAGTTGAAAATCGGTCACCTCAACAAAGGAGCTGATCATTATGGACTGAGTCTGATCCTGGGAGGCGGAGAAACAAGCTTATGGGAAATCTGCCGCATATACAAGGGTATTTCAAGAAATGCAGCGGGCAAAACGATGCCTTTTGGTGCTGTAAGAATTCTAAAAGATCATGATCCCGTACTACCATTGCCTCAGCTTCGCTTTTCGCAGGGGCCTTTGGATCACACCATCCGGGTCATGTCGGACGTGAAAAGGCCACGGGAAGATAAACACTGGTCGGTATATGGTAACCGGCAGGAGGTGGCGTGGAAAACCGGGACCAGCTATGGCCACAAGGATGGCTGGGCTGTAGGTTTCAACGGCAAATTTCTGGTCGGTGTTTGGGTGGGCAATGAAGATGGGGAAGGGAGATTTGATCTCACGGGCATCAGTCGGGCGGCACCTGTCATGTTTCAGGTTTTCAGATCGTTGCCAGAAAGCCGACTGCCTGCCGCCTCAACCGCCAAGAATCAGCAAAAAGTAAAGGTTTGCAGGCATTCAGGCAAAAGAGCAGGACCTTTGTGTACTGATGTGGGAGAGGTTGGAGCACAGGGCTTGGTATTGGGGCTGGATGTTTGTCAGTGGCACCAGATTGCAGAGATTAACGCCCAGGGAAAAATGGTAGGTTCAGGATGCCCTTCAAAGGTGGCGTTCAGAGATACAATCTTTGTTTTACCAGCCTGGTATGAATATTATTATAAGGCAGGTCATCCGGAATATGTAGGATTACCAGACACAGATCCCAAATGCCAAAGTACAGCTGAAGGGTGCCAGATCATGTACCCACGGGAGGGAATGACGATCTTTTTACCCCGTAAAGATCAGAATTTATCCAACGAATTGATTTTGGAAGCATATCACAGAAGGGAAGATGCGCAATTATACTGGTACGACAATCAGATATTTTTGGGCAAAACAAACCATGGCGCACACCGTCTTTCAGCTACCCTTCAACCGGGAAAACATCAACTCACAATTCTGGACAATTGGGGAAATCAGTCAAAAGTCTCCTTCCTTGTTGTACATTAAATTCAATCCAGTGAGTTGCTTTCCCTACATTGCGCTGGAAATCGGTGTGATTGGTGTTGAATATGTATTAAGATCCGAATATTTTTTCCACACTTTTGAACCTGTAATCAAAAATTTCTTCCAGCTTTTTTCGAACAAGAGGTTTATGCACCATTCTTCCAAGGGGATCAAATGGCAGCGCATAATGAACAATATCGGTCATCGCAACTCCCCCATCTTTTTCAAAAAACCAATGCTGGTGATGCCAGAATGCATAGGGGCCAAAACGCTGCTCATCTACAAAATAACGATTCTCTTCTACATGTGTGATTTCGGTAGTCCATGACATAGGAATGCTCCACAAGGGAGTGACTACATATGTAATGATCTGACCCGGATACATTTTACCGTCACCTAGATCTGAGGTGATGTGAAATCCCATGTATGGTGGGGTGATTTTTTTCAAATTTGCCGGAGAGGAAAAAAACGACCAGGCTTCCCCAAGTGAAACAGGCATCCACTGGGTTTTCTTCAGGTTGTAAATTTTCATTTTACTTTTTTTGGGCCAAACAAGCAAAGTCGGAAATGGTTGCCCTAAGTGTCACAATCATGTGAGATTCTCCAGATATTTGTAGGGTGACCCCGTATTGATCAACACAATGCGATCGCTGTCATAGATCAGGTTTTTGTCTTTAAGCATCGGAACAGCTGCCGCAAGAGCAGCCCCTTCCGGAGACAGGAAAATACCCTCCCGACCAGCAAATGCACGCATACTTTCCAACATGTCTTTTTCGGATACTGCAAGTGCTGCCCCGTGGCTCTCATGCAGGACCTTCATAATCATTTTGTCACCGAATGGTTTAGGAACCCTGAGACCGTTTGCAATTGTTTCAGCCGGTGATTCAAAAAGCTTACAGTGGTCTGCGCCGGCCTCAAAAGCATCTACCACTGGTCTGCAACCTTGCGTCTGTATCGCGATCATTCGTGTCGGAATCTCAGTGATCCACCCCATCTGCTGCATTTCACGAAATGCTTTCCAGATACCTATCAGTCCGGTACCTCCTCCCGTTGGATACAGGATCACATCCGGTAAGCACCAGCCCAGCTGTTCAGCGAGTTCATAACCCAGAGTTTTCTTTCCTTCAAGCCGAAATGGCTCCTTCAATGTGGATATATCCCACCATTTACCATCGGCATTCTCTTTTTGCATCGCGATTCCTGCATCCCGAATACTTCCATCAACTTCAACAACTCGCGCTCCCATCACAGTACAATCCATCCGGAATGCTTCTGGCGTAGCCATCGGCATGTAAATGTGGGCTTCAGCTCCCGTCGCAGCAGCATAAGCCGCCAACGCACTGCCAGCATTTCCGGCAGTGGGAGCACAAAAGGCCGAAATCCCCCATTCCCTTGCCTTACTGACTGCCATGCTCATGCCACGTGCTTTAAAGGAGCCTGTAGGATTGCCTGCTTCTTCCTTCAACCAAAGGTTTCTCACTCCCCAGAAAGATGAACTTTTTATAAGGGGTAGTAAGGGCGTATTTCCCTCTCCAAGGCTGACAATATTTTTTTCGTTCAAAACAGGCAATACTCTCTTGTAACGCCACATTGATGAAATGCTGAAATCGATGATCTGTTCAGTAGTACATTTCGTCAATTCATATGAAGCCACAAGAGGCTGATTGCAATGCTGGCAGAAAGAGTGAGTTTCGTGAATCGAAAATTCGCTCAGACACTGGGTACAGGTAAGGGTAGAAAAGAGTGAACCCGTCATTCGTTGAAATTTTATTTATTTCTGCTGTGCAAGATAGTAGAATTGTATCTATTGATGTCCAATTCAGGCATTCGAATAAAACAAATTGAACCAATTGGTCAGAATTTTGTTAAAGGACATTCCGCGCAAGTGTGCTGTTTAGACAATTTTCAATGAGAGTTTTTCTATTCTTTTTTTTAGTGTGCCTTGGAATCGATGATTTGAAAGCACAAGATAAAGGCAGCATGCCTTTGATTAAAGGTGAAGTTGCTGATCCTTCAGGAACAAACCTGGAATTTGCCACTGTATCATTGTTTCAACTTTCAGATAGTACATTGATAGGAGGTGCACTGACTGATGCCAAAGGGATGTTTGAAGTGCAGGGTAAACCAGTCCCCATGTATGCAGTGGTGGAATTTCTGGGATATATTACGCGAATCCTCAATATTGCCGCTCCTGTAGCTGGTGTGAAAGAAATAAATACGGGTAGAATCAGATTAGAGCCTGATGCTGTAGCCCTTGATGCTGTGGAGATTGTGGCAGAAAAAAGTGAAACAGTTTTTGCACTGGACAGGAAAATTTTCAATGTAGGAAAAGACCTAACCAATAAAGGCGGAACTGCTCAAGATGTGCTTGATAATGTTCCATCGGTGACAGTTGATGCCGATGGCGCCGTGAGTCTGCGGGGAAGCGGCAATGTACGCATTCTGATCGATGGTAAACCAAGTGGGCTGATTGGCACCGGCGCCAGTGGATTACGGTCTATTCCCTCCAATATGATTGACAGGATTGAAGTTATTACGAATCCATCAGCGCGATATGAGGCAGAAGGAATGTCGGGCATCATCAACATCGTCCTCAAAAAAGACCAGCGCGGCGGACTAAACGGCAGTTTTGAAGTATCCGGTGGATGGCCTGAAAATTACGGAATCGGATCCAACATCAATTACCGAAAAGGAAAAACCAACTTTTTTGTAAATTATGGCATGAACTACAATGAAAATCCATCAGAAGGATACTTATACCAGGAAAATACTCATTCTGATACAATTGACGCTTTGTATATTGTACGGGACGGCTTGAGAGTCAGGCTCGCCAACAGCATCCGTACAGGAATGGATTTTTCCCTTACAGATAAACAGACACTGACCGGCTCATTGCTCTATAGATATGCTGACAGTGACAACTCGACGCCGATCAGATATTATTCGCATGCCTTTTATGGCATGGAAAGTCGAGGCAGACAACTCGTACCTGCGCTGGATTACACGTTGCGTTTGGAAGATGAGAAAGAAAGCAGTCCTACACTTGAATATAACCTGGACTATATCAACCGACTGAACAATGAGGGTCATGAATGGAAAGCCTCTGTGCAATACAGCAGCAATGCTGAAACTGAGTCAGCCTCCTATGACCAGAGCCTGTATATCAATGATGCATTCGAGGGCTTTTCATTGATGCAGCGATCATTAAATGATGAGGATCAGGAAAACCTAGTCATGCAGACCGATTATGTTCGCCCGTTTGGCAAAGACAGCAGGTTGGAAGCAGGTCTTCGCAGTCAATTGCGCCGCATTGCCAATGATTATCTTGTCGAAGAAAATATAAACGAGGTCTGGCAGCAACTGCATATGCCACTTATGGTGCTAAAATCAAAAAGCTCTCTTACCAGGGAGGGCTGCGATTTGAATATTCGGGCATACGTACAGAATTGCTGGGCACAGGAGAGTCGAATCCCAGAGATTATACCAATCTGTTTCCCAGCGGACATTTGAATTACGAATTTCCAGGACAAAACCAGGTGCAGCTGAGTTATTCCCGCAGGATTCAGAGGCCCAGATTCTGGGATCTAAATCCTTTTTTTACGTTTGCCGACAACCGTAATATTTTCAGTGGAAACCCCAATCTCAATCCGGAATTTACCAATAGCTACGAAATTGGCCATATTAAGTACTGGGAAAAAGGAAATATAGGAACCAATATTTTCTGGCGCAGTACATCCGATGTGATCCAGAGGGTGACGCAATTCCGAAATGATGGCACAACGCTGTCCCTGCCACTGAACCTGGCGACTTCCGTCAATGCCGGCATTGAATGGCTGTTTGCCTACACGCCATCATCGTGGCTGAAGCTGGACGGAAACCTGAATGTATTTCGTAACGTGATTGAAGGCAGTTACCAGGGTGAGGATCTGAGTGCTGACAGCTACAGTTGGTTTGGACGAATCGGAAGCAGATTCAATTTCTGGAAGAATGCAGATTTTCAGCTTCGCTTCAATTATCGGGCTCCTGTCGATATCCCCCAGGGACGGCAACTTGAACAATACATCATAGACATCGCTTTCAGCAAGGACTTCTTGCAAAACAATGCCACGTTTACAATTGCGGCAAGGGATTTATTGAATTCCCGACGGCGGAATACTGAAATCTATAGCGACAATTACTATCAGCGTGTCGACCAGCAATGGCGTCGAGCCCCCATCACAGCTACTTTCAGTTACCGACTGAATATGAAAAAGGAAAAGAAAAAAACAGGCAGGGGCGAAGGAGATTACGAGGGTGAATTTTGAAAAATCGGGAATAATCTAAGTAAAAAAGTTGAAATTTGGAGGTTTACAAAGTAAATGTCTCTTTATTTCATATTATTAGAGTATTTTTGAAATTCAAAATTTACCATGAAATCGGAATGAGTAAAAGAATCATTAACTCACAATCCACAATGATAATTTTACCCAAAAAATATTTCTTAAATCTTTGATAATATATCACTTAAAGAGTGATACACTAACAATAAGTATATGAATAATCTGTTTTCTTTTCAGTTTCGTTTGGGTCTGTCGTTGGTTGCGGGATTGCTATTACCATATTTCCTGCAGGCACAAACGCCCTGTGCAGAAGTTGATTTCACTTATGAAGTGAAAGAAAATGTGCTCACATGTAAAGGCCGATGTACCAAAGATGTGCAAACATGGTACTGGCAGTTTGGCGACAATACGGAAGTAACCACCGGACAGTCAGTCAGTCATGCCTATGCCAAAGGAGGTGAGTTTCAGGTGTGTATGAAGGCGCTGGTGAACGAGGATTGTAAGGTATCCGTGTGTAAGAAATTGACAATTGGCTCCTCTACAACAACTTCCGAATGCGGTATGAAGGCTGATTTTGATGTCAAAACGGAAGGTCTGACAATTATTTTGAATGGACGTAGCAATGATGATAAAGCAAGCTACTTTTTTCAGCTGAGCAGCGGAAATATCCAGGTGACTGGCAAGGATGCCAAGTTCGCAGTTCCTGCACAAGGAAGCTATGAAGTCTGTATGACTGCTGTGAATGGGGCACAAAATTGCAAGGAACGGGTTTGTAAGAAGGTGGAGGTGAAAGGACCTTGTGCCTTGCAGGCTGATTTTGCATTGACTCAGCACGGAGACGTAGTGGTTTTAATGGCGAAGTCGACTGCCGGTGATGCAGCGAA
>JAJTEZ010000006.1 GCA_021298335.1 Saprospiraceae bacterium
ACCGTTGCCCGTCAATACTGCCAGATGTGATGATACTATGTGTGGACAGGAAGGGATGATACCATAAAACGCCTCGTTGGCCCGCCTGATCTTTGGGAAATGAAAGGAGCATTTCAACTAGATTTCCTGGTGAAGCAGGACCTAATGCCGCGGCATTCTCTCCTGGATTTTGGGTGTGGGGTGCTTCGGGGAGGCATACCTTTGATTTCATATCTCGAGACTTCCTGCTATACGGGGATGGATGTTCGAAACGAGGTACTGGAGCTGGGATGGCAGGAAGTGTGCCAACTGAATCTTCAGGATAAAAAACCTGCACTGATTCATGTTCCAGAGGGTATTCCGCCGCCTGGCGATCAGGTTTTTGATTTTATCTGGGCTTTTGCTGTGCTCTTCCACATTTCAGACCTGATATTACCCGAGGTACTTAGCGGATTGAGACAACGAATGCATGCTGGCAGTGTATTCTTTGCAAATCTGCATACTGGTACGCGTGAAGAAGGCACATGGCTGGAGTTTCCCCTCATGATCAGGCCATGGGAGGAGTACACGTCACTTTTCGAGGCCGCTGGCCTGTCCATAGAGGATATGGGCTGCTTACTGGATTTCGGTCATGTGCATCCCCGCCTCACGCTGGCTGAACAAATGAATCAACGGGTGATACGCACCACCTTACTTTCTTAAAATGATGTTCCAGATAAAGCTAGAGAATTTGCTGAAAAAAGTGATTCAACCTGCATTCTTGCGGCCTGAGAGGGCATTTCTGTTTGCGGGGCTTGTCTGGGGTATTTGTTTCCTCTTTCTGACGCCGGTAAACCAGGTGCCGGATGAAGGAAATCACTTTCTTCGGGCATGTCAGGTGTCCAGGTTAGACTTTGTCGCTGAAACAAATGGTCGGACTGCTGGAGGAATGCTTCCCCGCGGCATTGCGTTATTTAAAAATCACTACGATAGTTATGTTTTTGATAAAACCAAGCATTTTCCAACGATGGAGATAGTTGAAAGAGAGAAGGAATTCGTTTGGAAAGGGAAGGAAGTGTTCATGAAATTTCCTAATACGGCCCTTTATTCACCTGTCTGCTATGTACCACAGTCATTGGGCATAAGCATAGCCCGGTTGCTAACAAAGAACCTTTGGTGGATTTTTATGGCGGGAAGAATGTGTAACCTAATTTTTTGGGTCTTTTCTGTATACATTGCCATTCGTATTATTCCACATTTTCAGTGGCTGATTGCTGGTATTTCTCTCATCCCGATGCACGTTTTTCAGTCGGCATCGATGAGTCCTGATGCTGTCATTTTTGGAGTAATGGTATTGTTCATCGCGATGGTAATTTTCTTGGGTCAGTCCAGGAATATACAAGCTCTCAGCAAACGTGCCCACTGGCTAATACCCTTCTTTATTATCATACCATTATGCAAAAATGTATATACTCCAATCTTATGCATCGCTTTACTCATCCCATGGAAAGTGGCAGGATTTGGACGTCGTGAGTGGATCCTGACTGGTCTGTTGGCTCTTGCGTCAATAGCGACTTACGTGGGTTGGGCAATGATGGTTCAGTCCGTCCTTTCAGAAATTCATCCTATCGAGCACTTTTACAGTGCTGAACCGGGAGTCCCCAAAATCAATCCAGCTGCTCAACTGGAAACGGTCATACAGCATCCTTTGGGATTCTTACGTATCTGTCTTCACTCTGTATCAGCTGCATGGAATGTCTGGTATCCGACAAGTATAGGGTATTTTGGGTGGCTTGACATCCGCCTGTCAAATCTATACTACCATGGCATGTATGCCTACCTTTTGATATTGGCTGTCATACATGGTCAGGCCTTCAAAAAGAGTCAAATCTTCGCCCCGGCATTGCTTTTTAGTTCTGCCGGCATAATAATCCTACATTTTTTTCTGGCTATGTATCTTACCTGGAACTCCGTGGGGGATCAAATCATAGGAAACATGCAAGGCAGGTATTTTTCACCCATTGCGTACTTAGTACTGCTAGGTATGGCTTTCATTTCACGATTTGACCTTACTCGATCTGCAGGATTGCTGGTCATCCTAGTGAGTGGTGGTTCATTTGTGTACTCCGTGATTTCTGTTTTCACATATTATTATTAAATATTTACAAAACAATTGTTTACGAATATTAAAAATATTTATATTATTCTTCCATCCTTTTCGTGCTGCAAACAACTATATGAATCGCTTTAGCATCATCTTTATAACAGGAATGCACCGCAGTGGCACCAGTGTGCTTTCTCAGGCGATGAATACCTTTCAATATGCTCATGGGGACAACCCTATGCCTGCCAACCAACATAATGCGGATGGCTACTGGGAAGACAAAGATTTTGTGGCCTTCAATGACCGATTGCTGGCACATCTTGGGGGGCGATGGGACTCCATCTCAAACAGTCTGGATGGGACCAGTTTACCGGATTACTTAACCTCTTTCACTGAAGAGGCAGAGCGATTGCTTCTAGAAAAACTGGCTGTGCATCCCAGGCTCGTCTTGAAAGACCCTAGACTTTGTCTGGTGCTGGATTTCTGGCAACGCATTGTGGATCGTCTGCACATACCTCATCACCACCTGTACCTGATCCGCCCCCCCGAAGCAGTGATTCAGTCGCTTTGCACAAGGAATGAGTTCCCCAGGGGAAAGGCGGAATTATTGTACCTACAATACAATTTGCTGGCCATACATCAGTTGCAGAACAAAAAATGTATGTATCTACATTTTCCCGACCTGATTGAAAATCCGATCCGGTATCTGGAACAGATCGGCACCTTTCTGGGAGAGGAAAACTACATTCCTGAAATACGAGGCCAGTCCGCAAATCTTGTGAAGCCGGAACTGATCCACAGCGATTATCAGGAAGCGTATCCGTTGGAAGGACTGCCCCTAATCCATACATTATATTCCTGGATTGCTTTACAACTCCCCTGCAGTACACCACTGTGTTGTGCCGACGATGCTTTTCAGGCGATCAAATCATCCTACGCAAGCATGAAATTCCAATGGAACTATATCGCTGACCTGGAAACCAAAGTTGCATTTTGGTCCAACCTTGCCATTGAACGATTACAGATCATTGAGACTACACAAAAAGATACAGCTTCTTGAATAAACGACAGGCTACTCAAACCTACCAACACAAAAACACCCATAGATTTTACTGGTACTTTATGTTTCCTTTCAATGTTGAACGGAGTAAAACCAAATGAAAGTACAGACAAACGAAACACATGATGCTCTTCAACATTCAAGATATTCAACAGGCTAAGGTCCGTTCCAATCTTAAGATTTCGCTTGAAATCGTCAGAAAACATCTATTCACCAAGGTTTTTGATAAATCCTGGTTTATCCGGCATTATGCTCTGGAAGGAAGTGCCAAAAAATACCCTTTTCTGTATTTCGCATTTCAAGGTATTTTCAGAAATCAGGTCCCGAATTCAACATTTATCACAAAAGATTATATTGAAATTAATCCTGATGTGTTAAAATATGATAATTTGCCGGTTATACATTATATTATTTTTGGATATTTTGAAAACCGAAGTTGCCGGATACCTGCTGAAATAAACCGGTCGGAAGAGTACCTCTACGAAACGTATATAGAGTGTTTTGAAAACGGACTTGCCCAAGTTGTGCCACTGCGTGCCGGTCCTCGAATCAGTATATTATGCCCTGTCCATGAAATTTCTCTCGAAATGCTTAAATATTGCATGGAATCTGTCATACATCAAAGCGCTTCAAACTGGGAACTATGTGTGACATTCAGCGACACCGGAAATCAACAAAATCAAGCGTATTTACAGGCAATGGCGGCAAAGGACGCGCGAATTAAACTGAAAGAAATCAACAACCAGGGGATTTCTCAAAATTCAAATGAGGCATTGTCTATGGCAAGCGGAGAGTTTATCTGCCTGCTTGATCATGACGATGTGCTCGCGCCACATGCGATCGAGGTCCTGAACAGGGCCATTTTGAAGCAACCAGGTGTCGATTTTTTTTATTCAGACAAAGACCAGCTAAACCATTCAACCGGTAAGCGATGTAATCCATTATTGAAACCTGCCTGGAGTCCTGAAATCTTATATTCTGCCAATTACCTGACTCACCTGAACGTGATCCGACGAAGTCTGGTGGAGCAAATTGGGGGTTTCCGGTCCCGGACGGATGGAGCCCAGGACTGGGACTTATTCCTTCGGGTGACTGAGCTTACGCAACATGTGGAGAGGCTTCCTCACATATTATACCATTGGAGGATTCACGAAAGATCTACTTCATCGGGCATGCAGGCAAAGCCTTATGCAGAAAAGGCGCAATTACTTTGTATACAGGAAGCACTGGACAGGCGGAAACTTGCTGCAAAAATCAAAAAACGAGGTGATCACTATCTGTTTGTCGAATGGGCTGACGTAGCACGTATACCATTGCATATTATCATTGATGGCAGAAACTGTCCGGGTTTGAGAATAGCCCAGATGCTATTGGACATTCAAAAAGAGCACATCCATGCTTCGATTGAAGAGCCCTTAGTCACCGTAATCCTCTCTGGCAAAGAATCACCTGAACTTCCGAATATAGGCAACCTGAAAGTACAGACCAGGTACATCAACAGTGACCTGAAAATGACAGCAGAGGTCGTAGATTGCATCAAAGAGCGTGCGTTGCCCGGGCAGGTTCTGATTTTTCTTTCAGGAGACCTGGACACACTACACAGCGGTTGGCTGCGGGAGTTTGCGGGATGGACGGGATTGCATGAAGAAATCGGATTTTGTGGAGGGATCATATTGAATGGAAAAGATCGCGTCAGTTCCTCTGCCTGTATTGTTTCGGACGAAGGAAAGTGGATGGATTTGTTTGAAGGTTCGGCCTTTACTGACCATACTTTCCTGGGCGACATTCGCTGGTACCGAAACTGCAGTGCTGTTGTCCCCTGGTTTGCTTCCATGAAGTTGAAAGCGCTGGAGGAGAGCGACTTGTTCGACATCGAAATACCCTGGGAGGAAGCTTTTATTTCTGGATGTTTGTCAAGCATCCATTTGGGATACAGGGGCTTACTAAATCCTTGGTTGGTTGCGCACTCCGTAGATTTACAAATGTCAAAACAGCATTTCGAACTTTCTTTCCGGTCTGACCCGTATTTTCATCCCGGCATCGCTGCTGTGCGACCGCTCACCCTACTTCGAACAAAAACACAGAAAGAAAATGCGTGGCAACCTGATAAATACAATCTTGATGCTTTGGCTATCGCAGGTGCATTCAGTCAAATCGAATCAATATCAAACACAAGTAAATCCGGTGTAGGGCATCGTGAAACTTCTGAACCCGAATATCAAAAACGCTGCAGATGGTTTATTCCGGGCATTGTAAACCCTTACTATGGAGGCGCAATGACCATTTTTCGATTTGCAGATTATTTGAGTCGGCATGGAAATTATGAAAACCAGTTTATTGTCATTTCGGATGAAGACACCACAGAACTTCAGGATAAAATCAGGGGACTTTTTCCATCTTTGGCTACTGCAAGTTGCATCAATATCATAGCTTTTGACGATTTGGAGACGGATACTGCTTGTATCAATATAGCGACGCTTTGGACTACGGCCTACGTGTTACGCAACAGGGTGCGGAAGGGGCTGTTTCTCTATTTCATCCAGGATTTTGAACCAAGCTTTTATGCTGCCGGCAGTATGTATGCGATGGCAGAACACACCTATCGTCTGGGCTTTGATGTGATCGCCAACACCAAATATTTACTGGACCTACAGAAGGAGCGATATGGTGGAAACGGCACCTGGTTTACTCCGCAAGTGGACACAAATGTATTCTATCCGCCGGTAAAAAAAGTGTTAAGGCGTACCTGGCGACGAATATTTTTTTATGCTCGTCCGCAGCACCCCCGCAATGGTTTTGAGCTGGCAGTCACAGCACTGAAACTACTGAAACGAAAACTGGGGCATGAGGTGGAAATATTGTGTGCGGGAGATGAGTTTGATGTAGATGCATTTGGTCTGCAAGGTGTAGTGACTTCTCTGGGAATTCTGGACTATGCGCAGACAGCGGATTTGTACCGCACGTGTGATATAGGATTTACCCTGATGTTGTCAGAGCATCCGTCGTACTTGCCTTTGGAGTTGATGGCTAGCGGCGTATTGCTTGTGACCAATGTGAATGAGGCCAGTAAGTGGCTGCTGAAAGACAATGAAAACTGTCTGTTGACATGGCCCGTACCTGATCTGCTTGCAAAAAGACTGGAAGATGCCGTCATCCATTTTGATAACTATCGGGAAATCCAACAAAATGGCACTAATCTCATCCATACGACGCTGAATGACTGGGAATCTGCCTTTGCAGGCCCATTGGAATATGTGGAAGCCGAATGGAACATGATGAATGTATTAGACGATAAAATCGATACTTTTTAATACTTTACATTTAATGCAAAACAAAAAATTGCGAATATGCTGATTGGAGTACATATTCCTAAAACGGCAGGCACAAGTGTACGTCATGTCCTTGAAGTCCATTTTCAACATCAGTTACACGTCATTTATGGTGAAAAACCCATGGCAGACGAGCCAAAGATCCGACAGCAAAAACTCAGGGAGTTAGCGCTTGTAGAAGAATCCAACTTGTATCCGGGAATTGGATGCATTTACGGCCATTTACTCCCTTTTCGTTATCATTTATTCAAAAATAATCGGCAAACGACATTTTTTACCTGGGTACGTCATCCTATAGAAAGAATGGTTTCCCATTATTACCATATCCAACGTCAGCCGGCCCATGCGCACGAGCAACCTTTATTTAAAAAAATTATCCTTGAAAAATGGACATTGGAGCAATTTCTTTTTTGTCCGGAAATGAAAAATTTTCAGTCAAATTATCTGTGGTCGTTTCCCATTGAATATTTTTCGTTTGTTGGAATAACAGAATATTTTATACAAGAATTTCCTGTTTTCTGTAATATGTTTTTAGGAAAAATCTATGATACTCCAGTATTAAATACGGGTGGATACGCTGCACCGGAAAACCAGGTTGCCGGAGAATTGCGGATGGAGGCAGAAAAGTTTCACGCAGAAGACATGGTTCTTTATACCCGTGCACTTGAAATGAGAGAAAAAAGATGCTAAGAAAAATTGGCCCGACCATTCCCTTAGATTCTCTTCATTCAATCAGGATGCTGTTGTAAAAACCAGATGTAATTTGTTGAATAAACGCGGAAAAGAATTACGAAATCGAAGTGGGTCTACAGTCGATTTCCTTAATAACCAAAATGAGTAGTTTCTGTGTCAAACATGCTGTAAACACTTGACAATCATCTTCTAAGAAAGTAAAGATCTAATCAACAAACGTATGACATCTTATCAAACTGAAATAATCAGGTATGCCTTATTTGAAGGATGAACAGGTCATCTTCATCCACATTCCCAAAACCGGAGGAACATCTATCGAACGATATCTTACTATGTGCCGTGCGGAGTGTCTTTGGTTTGACAGGTGGGACAGGGATATGTCTAGGTTTTTGGATACCCATGCACTCCAGTTAGGAGATCATCCGAAACGAACCTACGAACCGCAGCATTACCCACCGGAACTGCTCAGGCTTCTGATTCCGGAATTTGACCATTGTTTCACCTTTACGTTTGTACGCAATCCTTACACCCGAATTTTATCGGAATATTTCTGGTCACGGCAGGTAATTTTTCGCGAACAGGTTGACTTTGACCCGGATAATTTCCATTCGTGGGTGGTACAATTTCTATCTTGTATTGATTCATCCCACAAGGAAGCCCAGGTAAGTTTCATTCCGGACACAATTGATTTTGTGGGAAAATATGAATACCTGCTATCAGACATAAATAAACTTGATGGACTTCTTTTGGCCCGAAATCAATTTCAATCCATGGGTGGACAACAACCATTTCCGTACACCAACCACACTGGAGAAGCGAAGGATGTGTTGATTTCACGTTTGACAATGGAAACCAAAGAGTTGATTTATAATACTTATACTGAGGATTTTCTGACACTGGGCTATGCTTCACACCTTTAATTTCAGGCGCATACCCGGTATCATCATTCTCTTTATCGTAATGCGAAAATTTTAAATAATTGAATATAAAGTATGATCATTGATTCTCAACTAAAATTTCTTTTCATACACATCCAAAAGACCGGCGGCAGCAGTATAACCCAACATTTGCTTTCCAATACCTCGGCTACTTTTTTTCATTTTCCGCATACTTTACTGAATCAGGTACAACTGACAGATGAGCAGGAATCCTATTTCAAATTCACATTTGTAAGAAACCCCTGGTCCAGACTTTTTTCCTGGTACAGTATGATCATGATTGAAGAGCGGAACTCCATATTTTATGATTATATCAGAAAGAATGCACCCTCATTTTCGGCCTTTCTTCATTGCATTGACATCATTGATGACACAGTTCCCGAACCATTTGAATCGGTAGTTCCAAACATCAAATGTATTGCCTTCAATCAACTGGATTATATAACAAAGCCGGATGGAAAATTGGGGACTGACTTTATTGGCCGTTTTGAACACCTTGGAGAGGATTTCAAGTACATTTGTGATAAAATGAACATACCCAACAGGCCCCTTCCCCGTTTAAAGCAATTTACTCAGGGAGACTATCGTAAAGCCTATACAAACAATGATATTGAAAAAGTATATTCTATGTATAAAAAAGATATTGAATATTTTAAGTATACATTTTAATCCTAATATAGAATAGATATTTCTGAAAAACAATACAATCCCGCTGACTAAAATGCACAAAAGAGCTCCTTCCAATAATCTTTTACTCATCACATTTGATCAGCTTAGAGGAGACTGGTTTGATCCTCTTTTTCCAGTGGTCCCAACGCCAGAAATCACAAAAATAGCCAGAAATGGCTGGACGTTTCACCGTACATATACATCCAGTCCCAACTGTATACCTGCACGTATGAGCTGGGCTACAGGATATCATGGGAGTCAAATTGGGGTCACTTTACCACTTGAAATAGATTTGCCCCCCGATTCTCCATCCATCGTTCGTGACTTAAAACAACAAGGATGGCATACCGCTCTCGTGGGGAAAACACATCTAACAGCACACCTGCCAGGGAGGGATTTAAAAAATGAAAAAAATCGAATGCACGCACTTGGCTATGATGAAATTATAGAAATCACAGGACCGCGTGCAACCATGTCAGTAAATTCGATCCTTACTGATGTTTGGGATAAAGCAGGATTACTAACGTTAGTAAGAAATGATCTGACTGAGCGATATGGCTCAAACGAAATATCCAGGAGCTGGCAGGTAAAGCCCACAGTTCTGCCTTCTCCGCTCTATCCTGATGTTTGGGTAGCTGAAGAAGCAATGAAGATACTTGAAACCTTGCCGACAGAAAAACCTTGGTTTCTTTGGATTAGTTTCCCCGGCCCACATGAACCATTTGATACTCCCACCGAATGGGTTGGAAGACACCAAAACCATGCATTACCGGAGCCAATTCCAACACCTGATTGGATTCACCAGTTGCCTGATACAGCACAGTTGAAAAAAAGGCATCTTCAATGGAATGGGCTTTTACCCCATCAGGATATCACCAACTTCAGAAAGGATTACGCTGATCATGTAGTGTTGTTGGATGAAATGGTGGGGAAAATTATGCAGACACTACATCAAAGAATCGATTTTGATCGAACGGGAATTGCCATCACCTCTGATCATGGTGACCTTCTTGGGGATATGGAAATGCTCTACAAGAATTGTTTTTTGGAAGGTGCCGTAAGAGTACCTTATATTTTCCACCCGCCACTTCGCGAAACAACAGAAAGGGGTATACATACGAATATACCTGCAAGTAGCCTGGATCTGATAAAAAAAACGTTTTTAAGGACCTCACAAAATCCTGAAGTGAACAAAAAACAAATGGTGCAGGATTTAAACATTGGAAAATACCCCACTGGATTATCCACTATCTTTTCCCGGTTTGCGTTTAGAAGCAAGAAAAACAACTTGTTAAGTCTAGGGGATTGGGTAAAATCATTGGAAAATGTTGTCGTTGAATTCGGGTCAGAGATGCTTTATGTAGATGAATCTTATAAAATAGTTATTGACCAAAATGGAGCCATTCAATGGGCAATACATATTGCAAACGACCCATTTGAACAGTACAACCTCATCGGTCGTGATGGTAAAGTCAAATCACCTACAAAACAATTGTACAACTCAGTAGAAAATGCAAAGCGGGAATTTGAACTTCGGAATAAAACGTCATGGAAGAAAATGAATCTTCTTCCCTTGACCAATTCCTCCAGTCTTTAAGTGTCTGTTGGGTTTATAACGAAATCAGGTAAACAATTGCAGAAAAAAGACCATACCCTACTCCTTACCGGTTTACCCAGGTCCGGTACAACCCTGGTCTGCAGACTACTGCATGCTCAGGAAAATGTAGTGGCATTAAATGAACCGTTTGTATTTCGGGCATTTGAACTCGGATCGTTAGACGATATTACGGAATTTATAGAATCCCAACTGAATGCCATCCGGATTCAGATTCTTGAAGAAAGAAAAGCTCCATCCTTACAGAAAAAAGGCAACCTGCCTGAAAATAATTTTACAGAATTTAATGGTCATGAAAAAATAAGGAGGCTGGATGCTCAACACGGATATATTTCAATCAGCCAGAAAGTAAATAAATCCTTCTTCATGTGTGTAAAACATAATGTGGCATTTACAGCACTCTTACCGCATTTGATCACTTTGTACCCCGTCGTTGCTGTAATCAGAAATCCACTCGCCTTGATACTATCGTGGAATTCCCTTGAAAGTCCCCTCTCTGAAGGCCGATCTCCACTTGGTGAGAGGTTAGACCCTTTACTGTCCAAGACACTTTCGAACCTTACTTGTAGAATACAAAGACAGGTGGTGATGATTAACTGGTTTTTTGAACGTTTCCAGTTGTATGTATCCCCCGGTCAAATTGTCAGGTATGAAGAGATTATACATTCTGGAGGCAATTGCCTAAGCGAGGTATTTCCTTCATTTTCAACGCACGGCATAAATATTTACTCAGGAAATTCTCAATATCATTCCGATCGAGAGGAGGTGATAAAAATCAAAGACATACTTCTACAAACCGGAGGACCCTATCTGTATTATTATTCCAGGGATGAGATATCATTCTTGTCTGATCTTTTAACATACAGGTTGTAAAAAATATGGGGTTGCAGCAAACTATAAAAGTACTTTTTTTTGAAAGCCAGGAGGACTGGGTCTGGATGACATCCTCATTGGACCAACCGCAAACCTGGGATGAAAAACGGGAATTTGGTTTACATCGAGTTGTAAATGCTTTCAACCGGAATCTCGGATTCCACGCAAGATACTTCATTGCCTAAGATTTCCAAAAATGTAAGCGCTATGCAAAAAACCTGTTCAGTATCTGTACTCATTACGAATTATAACTACGGACACTACTTGACAGCGTGTCTGCTAAGTGTGGCTAATGGGATGATGGTCCATGATGATATGGAAATTTTGATCGTAGATGATGCCAGCACAGACAACAGTCTGTCCGTCATCAATGATTTTTTACAACAGTATCCAAAACTGTCCTTCCAAGTAATCAGAAACGAGATAAATCTTGGTTTAATTCGCAGTCGTAATCTGGCCATCCATAAAGCCAGGGGGAAGTATGTTTTTATACTTGATGCTGACAACCATATTGGGCCCGATTGCCTTGGGTTGCATCTTGAGGCAATGCGACAAAATCCTGGAGCGATCGCTTGTTATGGCAGGATCCAGGATTTTTTGGATTCTACCGGAGAAATTGCAGGCGTCAGATCTGATGTTGCATTTTCCTACGAGCTTCTATTGAGGGGCCCGTACATAGATGCGATGGCTATGTTTGATAGAAAAGCGCTGATTGAAATTGGATTATATAATCAGGATATGCCCTCCTATGGAAATGAGGATTACGAATTGTGGCTGCGTATTGGTAAGGCAGGAAAACGAGTCGTATTCATGGATTGTGCCCCACTGTCATTCTATAGAATTCACGACAGCAACATGGGGAAAAGAATCATTGACAATACCTTCAATCAGATTTTATTTTTCCTTAAATCGTTATATCCCGTTTCAATTGCATTTTCCCCTACAGAGTTGCTGGATTATAAAACAGAAACCGGTGATGACTACGCACAACTGTTTTATCAACATAATAACGAGGCAATGACTGAATCAAATTCGATACAGGTCCCTGTCAATAGCCCTACACTTATTTTTTCACTGCCTGTGGTTAAACCATTTACAAAATTGCGATTTGACCCATTGAATGACTACGTAAAACTGGAGTTGAAAAGCGTCACATTTTTATATAAAAACGAAGTACTTGCTCTGGACTACTCCCTGCAGACCAACGCTTGCCATAAAGAAGATCAGGTATATTTGTTTGACACGCAAGACCCACAAATGGAAATTGTAATTCATTCGGATCCCCCCGTTACTATAGACGAAGTTCACTTTACACTGGCTTATCTTCAGACGGGAAAAGATGCTCTCATTTGTTGCTATTCTCTGGTTGAAGAATCCTTACAGGACTGCAAAACCAGGTTGGATATACAACATGAGCATTACCAGACATTAGAACAATCCTATAATTCCACATTGTCAACATACCATCAACTTATGGGGGAATATCAGCAACAGCAGAGGCAGCTCCTCGGATTGCAAGCTCATCTCGCCCGGCGCCGGAGCTTAGTAAAGGAAAAAATAATACAAATGACAAACAAATGGTTCAGATAATTGATATTCTTGAATAATCAATTGTTTCGGTAATTACTGACGGGGAAAACCAGGTGTTTCCAATCCTGTCTTCGTATAGAGACCTTGAGGCCGGTAAATATTTTTTTATTATTTTGAATTGCATCGTACATATAGATTTTCACATTATTTTATCAAAGCCCATATCTTTCTGCAGTAATATGAAGTAAACAACTCATGCTGTTCAACTCCCTCACATATTTTATTTTTCTGACGATCGTATTCTTGTTGTACTGGTATCCGCTACGCAAAAACCGAATCGGACAGAATGTCCTCCTCTTGGTGGCCAGTTATGTGTTTTACGGGTGGTGGGACTGGCGATTTCTCAGCCTGATGTTTGTCAGTTCGCTGCTGGATTTCTGGACCGGGATTCGCATTCATGACGCCACATCGGATAAAACCCGCAAGTATTTCCTTTGGCTCAGTCTTGCCGGCAATCTGGGCATGCTGGGATTTTTTAAGTACTACAATTTTTTTATCGATTCTTTTGTGATTTTTTCGCAAAAACTTGGCTTTACGGCACACATTCCCACATTACAGATTATCCTCCCTGTAGGCATTAGTTTTTACACATTTCAGACGATGAGTTATTCGATCGATATCTATCGAAGGCAAATGGCACCGACCAGAGACCCGGTAGCATTTTTTGCTTTTGTCAGTTTTTTTCCTCAACTGGTGGCAGGACCCATTGAGCGGGCCTCTGCCCTATTGCCTCAGTTTGAGCGCGACAGGAGCTTTGATCTAGTCAAGGCGAAAGATGGCCTAAGGCAGATCCTATATGGCCTAGTGAAAAAAATTGTCATCGCCGATACCTTAGGCCAAATGGTGGATGGCGTGTTGAATACACAATCGTTTGCGGATGTACCGGGACCACAGCTTTGGCTGATCATGATCTTTTTTACGATCCAGTTATACTGCGACTTCTCAGGGTACTCAGACATTGCTATAGGTTCAGCCAGACTATTTGGATTCCAACTGATGCGCAACTTTGCATTTCCCTTTTTCTCAAGAAATATGGTCGAATTCTGGCAGCGCTGGCATATTTCCTTGACCTCCTGGTTCCGTGATTACGTTTTCCAACCTTTAGGAGGGAGAACTAAAACGCTTTTAACAAGAAATATTTTGATTACCTATGGATTGAGTGGCCTGTGGCATGGGGCCAGCTGGAACTATGTCACCTGGGGCTTTCTTCATGGTTTGTACTTTATTCCTCTAATCTTTCTTCGGAATAGAGGAAGGTATAAGCACATCGTTGCTCATGACCGTATTTTGCCCCCACTTGGCGATTTTTTCCAAATGCTCTTGACATTTTCCCTCTGTGTTTTTTCGCTGATTTTATTCCGGACACCCAATATGCAGGAGGCCATGCAGTATATTTCTTCTTTGCCGCACCACTGGACTATACCGTTGGTCTTGAAAATTCTACACACCTACTGGTACGGGTGTGTATTGGTGGCAGGCCTGCTTCTGTTTGAATGGGTGCAGCGTAGATTCGAACATCCTTTTGAGTTGACGCAATACAGTAGACGCTACCGGTGGGTATTCTATTTTGTAGCGATGATTCTTCTACTATATCTTGGGTCCTACGAAACGAATCAGCAATATATTTATTTTCAATTTTAGAGATAGTGAAAGAACTCAGGCAATTTCAGATGTCGCTTGTAAAAGTAAGTCTACTTGGTTTACTTGCCTTACTGCCCATCCTCCTCTTTCATGTCTGCATCGATCCCTATGGCGTATTCTTACGTCTGTACGACCATTCACCCACAGAACCCAATAAGAGATACATTAAGATCAAGCACATTCTGGACCACCCCGATGCATTTGATTCCTTCATTTTTGGCAATTCCAGGGTCAATGCATTCCACACGGATCAATTTCCTGAAGGCAGGTTTTATAACATGTCCTATACCATTGGTGTACCAGCCAATCATCTTGAAGAAATCCGGTACCTACTTGAAAAAGGTATCAAAATAAAACATATTGTCATTGCGCTGGATCATACCGGGCTCATCGAAAACCATGAGGTAAAAAAGGATGATTTGCTGAGAAAACGGTACCCTGTAGGATTGTTTGAAAAAATAAAATTCTATTCATCATACCTTTATTCGATTCCCTCCAGGGAATATGTAAAAACTATATTAGCAGGTTCACTAATTAATTGGGCAGAACTGGATGCAACAGGATATATTGAAAGTAAAGACAAGGAGCATAAAACAAATCCTTTGCGCCACGTTGTGAGTACCAAATTCCAGGAAAAGATCGTTCATTTGCACAGCGAGCCCGAGATGCGTAAAAATATTGAGGTTATCCGCGAACTGGTAAGGCTAGCGGAACAACAAGGTTTTCAACTTACATTTTTCCTAAATCCACTGTACCATACGGCGTTTACGACAACACACTTACCGGCGTATTACACAGCTCTTAGGGAATTGGCGGCCATTACGCCATATGTTGATTTTAGCGGTATCCACAAGGAAACATTGGATAAATGCAATTATCATGAGTCTTCTCATTACTCTTCGGAGCTGGCGGAACAGATGACTCAAATACTGTTTTCGAAATCACAAAGACATTATTACACATTTGGAACATACGTAGACCAATCCAATGTGGAAAATCACATCCAGGCACACCTATCTTTTCTGTCCACCTATTTTCAATCAAAAAACCTGATCGATACAACCAAGGCTTATTCTACAAACCCCGAACACAGACTTCTTTCAAATACGTATGCATCGGATGTGCACTTTAAAACCAGGGAGCCGTTACTGATTTCATCCCCTCTGTTTCCCCTTACAGTCCAGGCATCAGGTCAATTTGACCCGGCACAGTACCGGATCAGAATTCATGGAAAAAATATCCCATTCTGCCGGATTGAAAACATCGACGAAAGACTGGCGGATCAAGTTATAAAGCACGTCTGCTGGGTGGAATCGAAGCATCTGGGGGAAGGTACACACAACATTCTGCTGGTTCATCAACAGAAAAATCGGTCATCCATCTTAGACAGCCTGGTGGTACAAGTAGCTGGAGTAGAGGGCACACTTATTGACTGGAAAGAATGCCTGTCACCTGACACGACAAACTCAGGCAGTGTCGACCAGGTGACGTATGTAACATTTCCTGAAAAAATGGCAGCTGGTGCCATCAAAAAAATCGTCCACCTGGATGGATGGCTTGCGACGAGTAAAACAAAGCAACCGGCCGATGAACTCTTTGTCCAGTATGAAAACCAACTCTATCCAGTGCACCTTAGGACTCATCGTGCTGATGTCAATCAGTTTCTCGGCGCGTCACCTGAGCTTCACTTTGGGTTTTATGTCACAATACCTGTCCATTCGGAAGATGTTCAGCAGCATACTTTTGACTTCTTTCTTTTCAAGAAGGAGAGTAATACCTGTGAAATTTTTCGAACCAGATAAGAGTCAATATATCAATTAAATAGGAGTATAAGAATTATATTGATTGCAGTTATGAGTGTTGTGTTACATTTGAAATGATGAAATCGTAAGGAAATGCCTGTAGCTAGGAATATAGCATATATCGTTAGTGTTATCGCACTTAGTGTTTTTGTATTCTATTGGGGGATTCAATTCGTTGCGAGTCAGGTAACCATTCAGGTTGAGATGGAGAGTGCATCTAATGACGAATGCCAGTTGTTTTATGACAATGGATTAGGTTTTTCAGAAAGTCGCAGCCTGAAGAAAAGTATTCTAGCTGAGGATGGCAGGCAAACTCTGGAATTTCGGATCGCCAAGGGTTGGGTAAAGCAGGTTCGGTTTGATCCCGGATTTCAAACTGATTCAGTGGTAATACACAAAGTCATCATCCAGGTTGATACATCGAAAACTATCCTCTTCGGTGAAGAAATTCAATCGTGGGCCACAACAGTTAACACAGATGTATCCACTCTGCATTCTGGTGCTGTGCGGTGTACACCTAATTCGAGACCGGAGGATATGCAAGTCATTTTAAAATCGTCGCTCTTTGCCGAAAATCATGCTATTTCCACAAAAGAAACCTTGTGGATTGCAGTATTTGCCTTGTTTGCTGGTGTAGGTCCTTTTCTGTTTTTGTTTTATTACCTGCAGGACATTGTTTCATTTTTCATAGCTTTCTACGCTGCAATCAGTAACGAAAACGCGTACACATGCATTTCCCAGGGACTGATGAGTTGGATCAGGCAAAACAAATTCCTGATGATGCTGTCCATCATGGTTGTTTCGTTCAGTTATGGCTACGAACTAACCAGCTTCAGCCTTTCCATGGATGAAGAGCTGGAAGCATTGGAAAACGCTCTCCCCCCCCTCATTTATGTCTCTTTAAGCAGGTATGGCATCTTCATTTTGAAGTCGTTGACTGATGACATCCCTGTTTTGCCGTATATCCCATTTGCCATATCTCTGCTTTTACTGGCCTTGAGCAATGTCATCCTGACATATTTGGGGAGGTTGACATTTGCATCTTCGGTGGTATTTACGCTGCTGTTTTTGTCTAGTCCTGTGTTCAGTTATTATTTGTTGTTTAACACGATCAATGCGCAAATCAGTTTCGGTATTTTTTTGGTGACTCTCGCTTATGCGTTAAATCATAGAGTACTTGTTGATTGGTGTGATCAAAACTTTGAAGGACAGCCAGGGATTCAGAAAGCACTTTATATATTATCTATACTGTTGATGGCCTTTGCTTTTTCCATTTATCAGTCTACGGTGATTTTCTGTGTTGTTATATTTTTGTTTTTACTCCTTGCAGAATTGATAAATGAACCAGCACCAAATGATGGAAAAAGTGTACTTATAAAATGCAAATATGAAATCATTCGGATACTTATTGCATTGATATTGTATAAAGCAGGCGATATCTTCTTCAAATATATCTATGCTACAGAGATTGGCAACTATCCTCCTTTTATTTATCTTGAAACCTTTATTCATTGGCCTGAAAAACCAGTAAAGGAAGTCCTCCTTTCATTATTGGCTTTTATACCAGTCTTGTTTGATAGTAAAATCCTATTTGGAGGGCAGAGTGCCTCCTACCTATACATTCCTGTTATTGGCCTTATGGTTTATGCATTTAAAAAGAGGAGAAAAAATTTCAATTGGAATATATTTTTCATCCTAATCGGCTTGCTCATTTCACCGTTTCTTCTGACAATCCTGCTTGGAGGTCCGCTACCCTACCGGACCTATTTCTCTTTTCCCATCATGGTGGCAGGTCTTTGGGGTTTATTCCATGCGATGTTGAAAGGATGGCTTCGTGGAGCTGTTTTTCTGACGAGTGTTGCCTTTTTTATCCTTCAGTCGTACACAGTAACGAATCTATTCTATAAAGACCATCTATGTAACGAAGCAGATAAAACATTTATTAGTAATGTTGGGCAGAGAATACGAAACCTACCCTGGCCAATAACCCAGCAAAAATATAATGTTGTCATAGTAGGTGGCCTCAGCACACATCACTACGATGAAATTTTTATCCCTTCTGAAATGCATGGTCATTCAACTTTTTCATCTGACAATTGGCTCCGCTATAAACAATTATTTCTTTGGCATGGCCAATCAGATTATATAATAAATAACCAACTTAATTTCAATTTGCTCCCTTGCGAACATGAAGGCATGCCCTGCTGGCCGGCTCCGGGTTCTGTCAGGCTGGTGGGCAACACGGCATTGGTAAAATTGTCGGAGCCGAGTAAAAAATAACTGCCCCACTGATGGCACAACGAAAAAATAGATGGTTTACAGATCTTGTCAGGTCACTTCAGTGCCTGGAGTCACCAGTGACAAAACTAATGCCATGTGAAGCGTGGCTTGATGATTGTAGAAAAGCACAAAACATGTTGGTGGAACAGATTCCGTTTACAGAAATGAAACAATGGAGTTTTCAAGAAGCCACCGGGAATCTCGTACACCAGTCGGGGCGGTTTTTTTCTATTGAAGGCATTCAAATCCACAAGTCCGCTGAACGGGACGAAAGCTGGGAACAACCCATTATTGTGCAACCGGAAATCGGTTATTTAGGAATTATAACACAAAAAATCCACGGCATACATCATTTTCTGATGCAGGCAAAAGCAGAACCAGGCAATTTGGGCAATGTGCAGCTTTCACCCACGCTGCAGGCTACAAAGAGCAACTACATGCAGGTGCATAAGGGCACTTCTCCCCTGTATCTGGACTATTTCCGTCAAGCTGATCAGGCAAGTGTCTGGGTTGACCAGTTGCAATCCGAACAAGGGGCAAGGTTTCTGAAAAAAAGAAACCGAAATATCATCATCGAAATTCCGGAACAAATCAAAGTGCCTGTTTATGATAACTTTTGCTGGCTCACGCTGGGCCAGCTGGTGCAACTCATGCGCACGAATAATTTGGTGAATATGGATTCACGGACCGTTTTGTCCTGCCTACGATTTGGTGATGATACACACGAACTATACCGGAATGAATTGCTTGCAGGGTTTTCGAAGGCCACCCAAAACACATCGCTGTCATTGTATATTTCCGCAATGCATCAGCCCGCAAGATACCTGCAGCATGAGTTGATTTCATGGATCACCCGATTAAAGTCAAGCTATGAGCTAGAAGTCAACCGGATTCCATTGAAAGAAGTGAGACGATGGCAAAAAGACGATTCTATAATTTCACATGAACAGGAAAAGTACTTTTCCGTAATTGCCATCAGAGCGCAGATTCAACACCGCGAGGTCCTCACCTGGGATCAACCGATGATCAGCCCGGCACAATCGGGAATTATCGCGTTTATCCTCAAGAAGATTACCGGGGTCTACCACTTTTTAGTACAGGCAAAGTTGGAAGCCGGCAATTTTGACATCATTGAACTGGCCCCAACGGTACAGTGCCTGACCGGCAACTACAGAAAGGGATTGAATGAATATGAGGTCCCGTTTCTCGACGCAGTATTACAGGCAAGTCCGGAGAAAATCATGTATGATGTCATGCAAAGCGAAGAGGGAGGTCGTTTTTATCAGGAAGAAAATAGGAATATGGTGGTGGTAGCTGATGATTCATTCTCCGATCAGGTACCGGAAAATTATATCTGGATGACACTGCCACAGCTGAAAGAATTTTTACAATATAATAATTACCTGAACATGGCTGCGCGAAGTTTATTGGCTGCCATTCAATTTGAATGATACGGTATGAAAAATAAGGAAAATATTTTTTAAAATGCATAATATATTGAATATATTTATATTACATATATAAATACTTAAAATGAATAGAGCCGGAGATAATTTTGACCCCTACGCATCGGATTACGACACACTGCTGTCGGACAGCCTCGGTATGGCCGGAGGAAAAACAGAATTGTGTATGCAAAGTATAAAACAAATTACATTTCTTCCAGCGTACCGGATAAAGGAAGTGTGAAGGTACTGGACTTTGGTTGTGGCGACGGGACCTCTCTGGAATTGCTCCGAATCACAAATCCGCAATGGTTATTATATGGTGTTGACATTTCAGCTGAAAGTATCGATATAGCCGGCAGCAAGCACATTGGGAATTGTGAATTTACTCTATTTGACGGCATCCAAATCCCTTATCAAAACAACCTGTTTTCAGTCATTTTTGCTGCAAATGTCATGCACCACATACCCTTTGAACACCATGAAAAAGTTTTCCAGGAAATACACAGAGTGCTTTCGCCCGGGGGGCAATTATTTATTTTTGAGCACAATCCGTTCAATCCTGTCACCAGAAAAATCTTCAAGGACTGTATTTTTGACAGAGATGCAAACATGTTGAAGCCAGGCTATCTCAGTAAAATACTGTTGAAGTGTGGCTTCCTAAACGTGAAAATATCATTCCACTTATTCTTTCCCAGGCACAGGTTTTTCTCCCCATTTTTCAGAATGGAATCACTGCTTTCCTGGTTACCTTTGGGTGGCCAGTATTGTGCCTGGTTTACAAAAAAATGACTCCAGCTTTTGACATGCAAAACATATAGTTTGAAAAGATGAATCAGCACGAAATACATAGGGGGAAGAAAAAGATCAGAATCGGTGTCATGGGCTGTGCCTCGATCGCTAAAAGGTCAATGCTTCCGGCTATACTCGAGTCAGATCTGTTTTCCCTGACGGTAGTGGCCAGCCGGTCAGAAGAAAAAGCACGGGATTTTGGTACTGCCTTTGCATGTGCCACCTGCGTTGGGTATGATACTCTTCTGGAACGTGATGACATTGATGCGGTGTACATTCCCCTTCCGACAGGACTGCATAGGGAATGGATTACCCGGGCACTGAACGCAGAAAAGCATGTATTGGCAGAAAAATCCATTGCCTGTACTTTAACTGACGCGCAGGAAATGGTGAGACTTGCCAGTAGCAGAAGTCTGGCACTAATGGAAAATTATATGTTTCAGTATCATCCCCAGCATCAGATTGTACAACAGTGGCTGGCAGAAAAGCGGATCGGTGAGCTGCGACTGTTCAGGGCAGATTTCGGATTTCCTCCACTGCCGGAAGATAATTTCCGGTATGATGACCGAATCGGGGGAGGCGCTCTCCTTGACGCGGCAGGCTATACTGTCAGGGCGTTGCAATTTCTGTTGGGTGATACCTTTCAGGTGAAGGCAGCTACGTTGTACCCAGGACCGGTTGGGGGAACTAA
>JAJTEZ010000167.1 GCA_021298335.1 Saprospiraceae bacterium
CAGATTCCCTGATTGTTGCACCCAGCCGCTAATCGTAGGATCTATTGGAGACCAATAGGATGACTCCCGAAATCGTCGGATTTCACGGCCAAATTGTACCCGCCATGTCTGAATATCTTCTGACGGAAAGCGAAGTGATGAAAGTGGAATGCGGATCTCTGTAACCCAGCCCAGTGAGTCAATTTCTATTGCGCTTTCCCAGACAGCGTTCCAGTTTGTATCGTCATTCTGATTCGAGACCACCGCCTCCAATTGCACACCTGAAGCAGTTACTGTAAACAGAAAGCCGTTCAATCCACTTTGATACGGATCAAAAAAAACGCTGAAATTATCTGCATTGGCCACCTGATCTCTCAGTGAAAACTCATGCAATATTTTTTCCGGTTCGGGGTCAAACATCCTTGCACCCACGTATACAGCATTATTGTCATAGGCAAAGCGCACCTCTGTATTGAAAGTTGCCCGTTTACCCGGAATTGGTTCTGTTTGTATAAAATCGATGGCCGCATCTCCCGACATCCAGAAAGGCTCTTTCAATTTTCCATCAATCTTTATCTCCTCATGAATGCGCTGGGCCATCATGACCTTGCGTATCTGCGTTGAATCCTGTGCCTGAATGGAAAACCATCCTATAAAAACAAAAACACCTGCCTTCCAAATCACTCTTCATTTTTTTGTGCCGGAAAGATACGCCCGCTTTCAGGAATCATCGAATTTAACATTCGTATTAACGAAACAATAAGTTTTTAATTCCAAAATCCGCCGTATAAAAATGAGGATAGTAAATTCAATGGATTCATTCTTTCTCTGGTTCATGGTATTGGCGGCAACGTGCTTGAGCAATATGAGTGCGCAAAATTGTAATTTTACGATTGATCTGCCTCAGGACATCACCATTTGTTCGCCCGGCACAATCAATATCCAGGGCAATATTACTGGTGAATATTTCAGTTACCAGTGGACAGGAACGAATGGCTTTGAAGATAACTCAACGCTGAACCCCAGTGTCCTCATTACTGAAACCACCACACTGACCTTGAGCGTACTGGGTGTTCCCAGTTCCAATCAGATTTTCAATGGCGATTTCAGCACTGGGAATACAGGGTTTACAACCGATTATTCATATGTCATGGATAGCCCTGGAAGCCAGACTGAAATGTATCCCGAAGGTACTTACACCATCGTGACCAATCCCAATTTTGTACACAATGGATTTACAGCATGTGGAGACCATACAGGTGGAGGAAATATGATGGTAGTCAACGGAGCTTCCTCACTCCAGGAAGTCTGGTGTCAGAATGTGACGGTCAACCCCAACAGCAATTATATTTTCCAGGCCTTTGCTACTTCAGTCAACCCGGCCTCTCCGGCAATTCTTCAGTTTGCCATCAATGGGGTATTGATGGATAGTCCGTTTTCACTTTCAGGGACCGTCTGTGAATGGGAAGAATTTTACACCATCTGGAGTTCTGGAAGCAATACCAGCATCGAAATCTGCATTACAAATCAGAATACAGCGGCTGGGGGGAATGATTTTGCCATTGACGATATTTTCTTCAGCGAATTTTGTGAGGACGAAGAGGAAATCACCATTTTTTATCAGGAATTTGAGGCTGAAATCAGCCCTGCCACAACACTCACCTGCTCACAGCCTAGCTCAACTCTCACTGCGTATACCATTCCATACATTACAAGCTGTGACTACCAATGGGATACACAAAATGGTTCCATCACCTCACCATCAAACACTCAAACCATCGTTGTCAGTACTGGAGGAACTTATGAAGTCACCGTCACTGACCCGGCAGGATGCACCCGGACAGCGTCTGTTGAGATTGAAGAAGACACGGAATCACCGGATATTTCTCTCATCGGTGACCCACAGATCTCGTGCACATCTCCCTCCACTACGCTATATGGTGCATCTTCTTCAGGAAATGGCCTGTTTACCTGGACACTTCCCGATGGTACCAGCCGGCAGGGAGAGTCCATTGATGCTGATCAACCTGGAACTTACATCGTCAGCACATCCGGCCAAAATGGATGTACCGGAATTGCATCAGTGAATGTGGAATTCGAGACTCCTGAATACCTTTATCGCCAGCAAAATGACGGACCTCTGACGTGTGCCAACAAAGAAACGTGGGTATGGGTCGATGTGCAATCACTACATGACAGCATCCAATGGCAGGGGCCGGGAATTCAGGCTTATTCCGTACACAAAGATTCTGTGCGGGTCAATGTGCCTGGATATTATGTTTTTACGATTTTTCTCGGACAGAACTGCCAGCAAAAAGACAGCATTCGGGTGAATGAGATACCCGCAAATATAGACTATATCTTGTCCCCACCCACAACGATCACCTGCAGGGAGCCAAACGCTTTTGTCTTGCTTACTCCTCTTTCCCCGGTAAGTGTGACGCAATGGTATCAGAACGGCTCACTCTTTGCAACAGGTGACACACTGATAACTTCAGCTCCCGGAATGTATCAGGTGGAAATTTTCGATATTGAAGGGTGTAAAAAGACTGACACCGTTGTAATCAGCGGAGACCTGGCAGCCCCCGCATTTTCCGTCATTACAGATTCCATAGGTTGCGCGACAATGACAGGGGGATTTTCTGTGACAGGGCCACCCACAAACAATTACCATTGGGAGGCTCCGGATGGTACAATCATTGTTTCATCAATGCCTCGTTTTACGGAACAGGGAGAATATATTCTTACTGTGACAGGTGAAAATGGCTGTGAGGAAAAGAAAATATATCCGTTGCCTTCAACAGTCAATTATCCGAAGATTGACGTGACCTCTGATACCATTACCTGCAGCAGAACAGTGGGAACCATTCTCATCCAACAATCGGGAAATGCATTGATTTCCTGGATCGGACCAAACAATCAAACTGGAATTTCAACCACGATTCAATCTTCCATCCCCGGCATTTATGAGATTATTGCAGTCAGCTCAAACGGATGCATCTCTAGAAAAGAAGCATTCATGTCCATTGACACCCTGAAACCATTCCTTGAATTATCACCCAGCTACACCCTCAATTGTATATCATCTACAGCAATTGCTGACGTACAGGCTTCAGATTTTCACACTCTACAGTGGCAAAACCCTGACGGCAGTGTCAACAGCGCGTCACTTTCTCCCTCACTATCCATTCCTGGTCAATATACACTTACTCTTCAGAATAAAAATGGGTGCGCTGTAACGAAGTCTTGCCTTGTCATTCACGATACAGATCCTCCTGTTTTTTCCGCAGGCGCTGCTGATCTTACGTGTCTGATGCCCGAATCAAAACTGGTTCTGTCGGGATCTGCCGGACTTCAATACCTTGATCCAACAGGAAACGAAATCACAGACACCTATTGGATTCGTCAACAAGGGATTTATCCGATTAAAGCTGTTGGACCAAATGGCTGTGACAGCACAATTCAGGTGAAAGTCAATGCGTTTCTGGAGGCTCCCTCCGTATATCTTGACACCTTGGTGATCAATTGTCAAAATCCTTCAGGAATTGTGCGCGACATCCTGTTTGATCCTTCCAATAATTACTTTTGGACTACCGGTTCAGGCATATTCAATTCGGATAGTTTTCTTGTAACCAAAGGCATAAACATTATAATGACTGCGGTCAATCCATATGGCTGCCGGAAAAGCGTCCCAGTGCCTGTGCGTGAAGATTTTTCTGCTCCCAAGGCAATGATTGATGGCCCTGAAGTCATACCCTGTCAGGAGTCGTCCATCACATTGCGCGCATCAGATGTAAAAGAAGGTCTGGTGTATACCTGGAAGAATGATGCGGGCATTCAAAGTCAGCTGGCGAATGTAGAAGTGACGGAAGAAGGCGACTATTCTCTGATTGTATTCAATCCGCAGAATGGATGTACTTCAGCAACGGCCATCAACATCACAAAAATGACGGGCCCTGTCTTTGAACTTCCCACTATCACCCAGCCCAGGTGCTATGGGGATCAGGGTGTCCTGACTTTGGCACCAGCTGTGGGTGGACAAGCCCCATTTGTTTGGACGCTGGACAAGAAAAATGTCAATCAGGGAAGTACCCTCAATGTAACACCTGGCACTCATTCACTGCAAGTCACGGATGCCAACCGTTGTACTTTTGAGGCAACAATTGTAATAGAGTCTCCCACCGACTTTTCGGTGTATGCGGGAAGAGACACCATTATCGCCTACTCTGATCGACTCACAATTACCGGATCAACAACCTTGAGTGAATCTGCCATTCGCTCTATAGAATGGCAGCCAGCAGAGATTTTTTCCTGTCCAACTTGTTTGAATCCAGACATTTCACCGGATTCGGACGTTAAATGTTCCTTGGAGGTAACTGATGATAAGGGATGCGTACACCAGGACGAAGTATTTGTTCGCGTTAGATTTGATAAAGGCGTAATTGCTCCAAACATATTTACGCCAGGTAAAAACGGAGGCAATCAGAGATTTACTTTATATCCGGTTAAGTCAACTATCGAAAAAATTGATCAGTTGCGAATTTACGACCGCTGGGGGAATCTGTTGTTTGTTGCAGAAAATATGGAAGCCGGCAATCCGGAACTTGGCTGGGATGGCACTTTGAACGGCAGACGGCTATCTCAAGGCGTTTATACCTGGGTTGCTATGGTTAGCTATAAAAATCAAACCTCCGAATGGGTCAAAGGAGATATTACGATCCTGGATTAGTCAGTAAATTAAGGAGGTGTATCTGCACTTCCTTCACATTCAAACGCCAAAAGGGATCCAAGGTCCGAGGATATTCCCAAAGAAAAAATTACCTTTGCATCTGAATCACAATAGCGTTAAGTATGTTCAGGACACATCATTGCGGTCAGTTACGGCTGGCTGATGTTGGCAAGGAGGTAACCATTGCCGGTTGGGTGCAGAAAGGAAGGGATTTGGGTGGTCTTACCTTTGTTGACATCCGGGACAGATATGGAGTAACCCAGCTGGTATTCAATTTGGATGAGAATGCCGAATTGTGCGGTCGGGCCAGAAAACTGGGAAGAGAATTTGTGGTTCAGGCCACAGGCATTGTCCGGGAAAGGTCAAGTAAAAATGCACAACGGGCGACAGGTGATATTGAAATTGAAGTGCAGGAGTTTTCTGTGCTGAATGAGTCGAAGGTACCCCCATTCACCATCGAAGATGAAACAGACGGTGGTGACGATTTACGTATGCGGTACCGCTATCTGGATATTCGACGTCAGCCAGTGCAAAACAACCTGATTTTTAGATCCAAACTGGCTTTGGAAACCCGAAAATATCTCGATTATCAAGGGTTTGTAGAGATAGAAACTCCTTTTCTCATTAAAAGTACCCCTGAAGGCGCCAGAGATTTTGTGGTTCCCAGCCGCTTGAATCCAGGTCAGTTTTATGCTTTGCCGCAATCACCTCAAACGTTCAAGCAAATTTTAATGGTGGCTGGCATGGACCGTTACTTTCAGATTGTGAAGTGCTTCCGTGATGAGGATTTGCGCGCCGACAGGCAGCCCGAATTCACCCAGATTGACTGCGAAATGGCTTTTGTGCATATTGAAGATATTTTACAAACATTTGAGGGACTGACCCAACACCTGTTCCGCCATACTCTTGGTGTGGAACTTGGAGATTTTCCAAGAATGTCCTATGATGATGCCATGCGTCTGTATGGGTCTGACAAGCCGGACCTTCGTTTTGGGATGCCCTTTTTGGAGATTAC
>JAJTEZ010000007.1 GCA_021298335.1 Saprospiraceae bacterium
AAATATATTGTTCTATGTATTGATAATGCGCAGTTGCCTGTACTTGGAAGCCGGACCGAACCTCTCCCGTCCACTCCGTGGATATGCGGTAGGCCCTTTCGGGTTGAAGTGATCGATTTCCTTCCTCAATGCCACTGACTCCCTGGTGAAGTCCCTGGCTAAACTGTTCGTTGACATCAGGCGGTCGCTGAGTGAATGAAAAGTCTGACTTCCATTTTCTTGTTCGGGCAAGATTTTTCTGAACTCCGGCATTGAATGCGTAGCCCTGAAAATGCTGGCTGATTTTTTCAACTGTCTGGTTGCTTTGGATGAAATAAACTGTATTCCACTTCCATTCGGAGCGAAGGCCACATTCTGCCGACCAGTTTTCTTTTTGCCATTGAATCAGTCCAAAGAATGCTCCCTGATGCTGCAAATAATCAGGAATCAGCGGGCGTACTCCTGTGCCCGGCTGATTTGTGTTATTTGCATTTTTATATTGGAATCCTACTTGACCATGTATATCTCTGACAGGATTGGTTAAATGCAGCGAGAGCTCATAAAATTGACTGAGTAAGGCCAGGTCGAGAGAGGGCTTTGACTCCCTACCTGATCGTCTGACGTCAAACTCTTCACGCAAGTTGGCCTGAAACCCTGCTTTCATTCTTAGGAAATAATCTTCTTTGAGAAGGAATTTCTTTTCTCCCGATACCATATGGTGTGCAACCAATTGCCGGGGGGCTTCAATTTTGTATGAAAATGAATCTCTGGTAAACAATGGGACCTGCAACGTAAAAGCTTTCTCCAGATCAGCCAGGCTGCCAGGATGCGCCCCTTTGAGCATGCCCTGAGACGAATGGAAATAACTATAATATAGGTTTAATGGGTGGGGACTTGTCTGGCTGTTTGCATAATACACGGAAGCTGCAACTTGCTTTTGTCCGGTATTTGTCAGAAAATACCCGGGTGTTTGCATGTCACCGCTCAGATTTCCGCTAGCAGCAACCCTCCAGCGCGATGTCGTTCCATTTTTTCGAAAGATTGCCTGCCCTCCGGCCTTTCTGCCATTAGTCTGGAAAATGGTTTTTACTGATCCATGCCAGTGTGGGTCCGGTGAATCCCAGGAAGGTTCTACACTGATGATACCACCCATGGCCGATACACCGTACCTTACGGACTCTGCACCCTTGAAAACCAGTATTTTATCACCCGCTTCCGCATCTACTTCCGGAGCATGGTCATTGCCCCACTGCTGGGATTCCAGTGCCAGACCGTACTGAATGATGCCTATCCGGTTGCCGGTCATACCCTGGATCACCGGCTTGCCCAAGCCAGGACCTGAACGAAGAATTCTAACACCTGCAATTTTTGAAGTCAACTCGCTGAGAGTTGACCCACTTTGTTCAAGCATTTGCTCTTTGCTGATGATCTGTCTACTGGTCCCCAATCTACTATCCGTAGGATTAGCCTGGATGTGCACTACTTCAAGTTGAGTGGCAGAATGGTTTAAAGTAAAATCTATCAATGTATCCGACTTCAATGGAAGAAATACCACTTTACTTTCACAACCTACATGCGAAATAACAATGTGAATATCACCTGGACATAAGCTTTTCATTTCAAATTGCCCTTCCTCGGACGCAATTGTTCCTTTACCTGATTCTTGCACATATACTGTGGCAAATGCCAATGGTTCACGAGTATGCAAATCCACAATAGCACCTTTCAGGGTGAAGTAGCATTCTTTAACCTGAGAATAGACGCATTCAGGTATTGCCGTGAAAAGTAAAAACACGTACAGAATCAAATGTTTCATATACTACATAACACAATCAAATGCAACATTGTTGCAAAAATACATAGAAAGTAAAAAATCAAAGGTGGTTAATCTATACGAAAGGCTGTTTTATATAAATTTTTTTTTCAAAGCACGAATTCCCCTTAATTTTGCAGAAACAACTCCCTGCATGAAGATTGGAAAGTTAATAATAATAGCCTTAGTGGTTCTGGCTTGCAGGCCCGGTTTGAATGGACAAAAAATCTGGAATCTTGAGGCATGCATCAGACAGGCAGTAGAAAAAAGTCTTCAGGTCGAATCTGCAGTGCTGGCCGTAGAGAATACTGAAGTGACAGCAACCCAGACACAGCACTCGAGGTTTCCTACTTTAAATGCTTCAACAAATGCAACGTGGAACTTTGGTAGAACAATCGATCCGACAAGGAATGAATTTATCACAGAAACGTTTTTCAACAATGGCGTTTCATTATCTACGGGTGTGACATTATTTAATGCAGGCCGGATTTCGAATTCAATCAAGCAATCGGCGATGGATAATAGAGCGGCCGTGCAGAACCTGGAGCAGGTCAAAAGAGATATTGCCCTGAATGCTGCCACATTTTACCTCAATATTTTGTTTGCCAAGGAATCCATTGTCAATGCTCAAAAGCAGCTCGCCCAGACCAAAAATCAGCAACAGTTGCTGGAAAAGCAAATAGCAGTGGGTAACCGACCCGAAAATGATCGGATAGAACTTGAGGCACAACTTGCAGCAAACGAACAAACTCTGGTGGAAGCAGAAAACCAGTTTCGACTTGGCACCTTAAATATGAAGCAATTGCTGCGATTACCTCCAGAAGAGGCTTTCGATATTGAAGTGCCTCAGAATCTGGGTCCCAGTACCGATCCGGATGAGGTAACGTTTGAAATTCTTTTGCAGGGAGCAATGGCAACTCAGCCATCAGTCGCTGCGAGCGAGTGGAGTTGGAAAAGTACTATTCTGGGAGAAAAAATAGCCGCCTCCCAGTTGTATCCTACAATAGGAGTTGGAGGTAGTTTGAGATCAAATTATTCAAATAAAGGTTTCGATATTTCCGGCTACGATGAGCAGATCATTAACCAAACTGTATATATCAATGGACAGGAAGTCACTGTCGGTTTTCCGCAAAACATACCGAGAATAGAGCAAACTCCGTACATCAGTCAGTTCCAGGATAACCTTTCCTATGGTTTTGGTGTCACTATGTCCATTCCTATCTACAACAATTATGCTGCCCGTCTGGGGGTGCAAAGAGCAAAATTGGGTCAGGAGTCTGCGAGAGTTAACTTCGAACAGGTAAAAGAATCACTAAAAATCACAGTTGGCCAGGCCCTGAATGATGCTAAAGCCACCAAAGCAAGATTTATCGCGGCTGAAAAAACCCGCAGGGCCCAGCAAAATCTGTACAACAAATTAGACCTTAACCCATGCAAAAATCTCCAAAACGTAAATGGATACTGATAGGCTTATCTATCCTAGTAGTTCTTGCACTTGCAACAACGCTGATTCGCAGGTACACTGCGCCCAAGGGAACGGAAGTGACGCTCGCCATGTCTGAGACCAGAGAGATCAGGGAAACGGTTTCTGCCAGTGGAAAAGTATTTCCTGAAAGTGAAGTTAAAATCTCTTCTGATGTGTCAGGTGAAATCGTGGAGTTATACGTGAAGGAAGGAGACTCTGTCGTCATTGGTCAGGTCCTTGCAAAAATTAATCCCGATACGTATGTTTCTGCCGTAGAACGAGGGGAAGCTTCCGTCAATAGCAGTAAAGCGCAGCTGGCAATTTCCAGAGCTCAGATTGAATCGAGTACTGCGCAAAAAGAGCAGATTGCTGCGCAGCTTGAAAACGCAAGGACAATCCATAAGCGCAATGAACAACTGAAAAAAGATGGGGTTATCTCCCAGGCAGAATTTGATCAGACGTTGGCCACAGTCAAACAACTGGAGGCTAATTTTCGGGCTTCTGAAGCGAGTATCCGCTCTGCCCAACAAAATGCTCAGGCTTCAGAGTTCAGTATCAAAGGGGCGATGGCCTCGTTGAATGAATTGCGTACTAGTCTCAACAGGACAACCATCAAGGCTCCTTCCAGTGGCATTGTATCAAAACTTTCCGTAGAGCAGGGAGAGAGGGTAGTGGGCACAATCCAGATGACCGGTACAGAAATGATGCGCATCTCAAATCTCAATGCCATGGAGGTTCAGGTTGATGTCAGTGAAAATGATATTCTCAAAGTCAAAGTAGGGGATGAAGCTGACATTGAAGTGGATGCGTATATCGGTAAAAAATTTAAAGGCATCGTCACAGAAATTGCCAGTTCTGCATCAAATATCTCTGCCACAGCAGCGTCTCTCAATACTGATCAGGTGACCAATTTTGTGGTTCGTATCCGAGTGGATGAAAAATCATACCAGGACATCATCACAGATCAACTGAAATACCCATTACGCCCCGGCATGAGTGCCTCAGTGGATATTTATACGGATGAAGTTCAAGGGGCAGTGGCTGTTCCGATTCAGTGCGTAGCTGTTAGGGAAAAAGGTGGTCCAAAAAAAATTGAAGAGGCTCCCGCCGAGGAAGGTATCGCTGAAACTGAAAAAAAGGAGCAAGACTTTGACGAGGTAGTTTTTCTGATGGATGCCGATACCGTTAAAATGATCAAAGTGGTCACCGGAATCCAGGATGACGAATTTATTGAAATAAAACAGGGATTGAAGACTGGACAACAAGTCATCTCCGGACCCTACGTCGAGGTGAGTAAAAACCTCAAATCGGGAGACCGTGTAAGAAAAAAGAAGGAAGAAGAAGAGGAAAATTGACAATTTGATTTTGTGGAATGTAGCAAACATGTGCTTGTTTTTGCAAAAAACAATGTGGTCTCCAGGGTCAAAACAAGGTTAGGTGCTATTGTGGGCTTTCCGGAGGCAAGCCGAATCTACCATCAGCTTTGCCTGTTGACAAGGCAATGCTTGCATCCTGAAGAATACCAATGCTACATCTACTTTAGCGAGCATATTTCGGATGAAGCACTGTGGAGTGATGCGCGGTTGATTCGCAGAGTTCAAAAAGGACTTACCCTTGGAGAGCGAATGTTTTCTGCTTTTGAAGACGTCTTTCTTGCCGGCCCAAAATCTCCACAAGATCCAGATTTTCTGCACAAGGTGATTATCATCGGAACAGACTGTCCGTACCTTACTCCTGAGATTATTTCTGAGTCTTGGGCTTCTCTGGACACACATGATCTAGTGATCGGTCCCGCTAAAGATGGAGGTTATTATCTCCTGGGTATGAAGCATCTCCAACCGGCTTTGTTTGCATTGCCGGAATGGAGTACTTGACTGGAAAAGATACCAGCAGTTTTGCCATCGGTAAATGGGGCCCATGACCGCCATCATTGTAAAAAGGGCGGATAATGCATATCTTTGCATTTTTACCCTAACAACCAACCAACCAAATGAACGAAGTATATATTTACTCAGCAGTCCGAACGCCAATTGGTAGTTTTGGAGGCAAATTGGCGGGCATTCCCGCGACAACTTTAGGTGGAATTACGATTCGTGAAGCTGTAAGCCGTGCAGGAATTGCTAGTGACCATATCGATGAAGTGTTTATGGGCCAGGTCGTGCAGGCCAATGCGGGACAAGCCCCTGCAAGACAGGCTGCTCTTGGAGCAGGTCTGTCAACTTCAGTTCCCTGTACTACCGTCAATAAAGTCTGTGCTTCGGGTATGAAAGCGGTCATGCTGGGGGCCCAATCGGTACAGTTGGGCCAGAATAAGACTGTTGTGACCGGTGGCATGGAGAATATGTCTTCTATCCCGTATTATGTGCCGCGTGGCCGTTATGGATATCAGTACGGTCATGGGGAAATGCTGGACGGCCTGGTACGCGACGGTCTTGCAAACGTCTATGATGGTGTCGCAATGGGCTGCTTTGCAGATGCTACAGCTGAAAAATTCGGTATTTCACGTGAAGCTCAGGACGCCTATGCTATTCAATCCTATCAGCGAACAGCCAGAGCCTGGGAAGAAGAAAGGTTTATCGGTGAGGTCATTCCTGTTGAACTGCGTGATAGAAAGGGCAATGTTTCTTTGTTTGGAAACGATGAAGAGTACACACAGGTGTTTTTTGACAAGATTCCCTTACTGAAACCTGCTTTTACCAAGGAGGGAACAGTGACTGCTGCAAATGCCTCTACCATCAATGACGGAGCGGCGGTGGTGGTACTTGGAACCCTGGATGCTGCAAGGTCTCACGGAGAAAAACCACTGGCGCGTATTGTCTCTTATGCAGATGCGGCACAGGAACCTGCCTGGTTCACGACAGCCCCAGTCCTGGCTGCACAAAAGGCTCTTGACAGGGCCGGACTTTCCATGGACGACATTGATTTTTTTGAAGTAAACGAAGCATTTTCAGTGGTGGCCCTCGCATTCATCCAACATTTTGGACTTTCACAGAGTAAGGTGAATGTGCATGGAGGAGCAGTATCGATGGGGCATCCCTTGGGATGTTCAGGCGCCAGAATAGTAGTAACACTCAGCCACGTCTTGCAGCAACACGGAGGCAGATATGGTCTTGCCGCCATTTGTAACGGAGGAGGAGGGGCGAGTGCCATGATTATCGAGCGAATGTAAGAGTCGAAAGAGAGCTTTTTGGTTTGACTTAAAGCACAGAGGGTAATTCCTTTAATGCACTCTCTGCCATTTGTTCTGAAATGTCAAGATGGTAGACAAATCGGATGGTATTGCCTCCAAATGGAGCTGCGAGTATGCCTTTGGCTTTGAGTTTTTCCAGAAAATAGTGATCTTTGATGTCATCTTGTAATGTAAATATGACAATGTTTGTGAAAGTGGGCTTCACAGATTTTACGTAGGGTAGAGTGGCCAGTAATTCACCTGCCTGCCTGGCTCTTGCATTGTCAGTTTTGAGTCTGTCAATGTTGTGATTCAGAGCGTAGATGCAGGCTGCGGCCAGGTATCCTGCCTGTCGCATTCCTCCTCCCATCACCTTTCGAAGCCTTCTTGCTTGCCTGATTTGTTCAAAGCTTCCTATGAGCAACGAACCAACAGGTGCGCCAAGACCTTTGGACATACATACAGAAATCGTGTCAAAGGATTTGCCCCAGGCATGTGTGTCTTCTCCGGTTTCGACCAAGGCGTTGAACAGCCGTGCGCCATCCAGATGCAGAGCTAAGTTTTTATCGTGACAGACGGTTGAAATATCCTGAACTTCATCCAGAGAATAGTATGAACCACCACCTTTATTGCATGTATTTTCCAGTACGACCAGCCTGGAGATAGGCTGCCAGTCAAATCCGGGCTTCACAGCGCTTGATATCTCTTCTGCTGTGATTTTCCCATTCATGCCCTGAATTAGATTGACGGCTACCCCACTGTGGAACGCATAGCCCCCCGTTTCAGATTGATAGACGTGTGAGTCGATATCACAAATCAGTTCATCCAAAGGATGAGTATGGATCTTGATGGCAATCTGGTTGGTCATAGTACCCGACGGACAGAATAAGGCGGCTTCCTTGCCGAACATAGTAGCTATCTTTTGCTGGAGTTCGTTGACAGTAGGGTCTTCTCCGAATACATCATCCCCTACGGAAGCCTGCATCATAAATTCCAGCATGCCTTTGTCCGGCCTGGTCACTGTATCGCTTACGAGATTGATCATTGCCTTTGTCATCACACATTTCGGTCTTTGTACCCCCGTGAGGCTGCATCGCCACTTGCTGGAAGTACTGATATTCAGGTCCTGGTTATTTCAGACGAAACTGTCCTTTTCCCACCATAAAACCATTATTGTAAATCTCGATTTTGTAATCTCCCTTTACCATGGTGTCGCCTACACTCCAGTCGATACAAGCATTGGTGTCTTCGTTTTTATAATTGACCTCGCCGGAAGTAGTATATCTCACCTGGGTATTATCCAGTTTATTTGTCAGAATTCCCGATCCCTTGTCTTCAATGGAAATAGTTTGTCCCTGCGGATTTATCAAGCGGACATAAAACTTTTTCTGTCCAGGAGCAGTGACAAGGTTAGTTTCTGTCAAAAAGCAGACGCGAAGCATCTGAATATCTTTCGCTTTACTTTTTTCCTTAATTTTTCCTTTACTGGAGAGTTCATATCCTTTCACATCAATAAAGTTGATTTTGATGGCGTTGGCCATGTCTACTTTTGTGCTTAGGGCTGCATTTGATTTTGAAAGCGTTTCCTTTTCCTCAGAAAGTGCTGATTTTGCCTGAAGAGCTTCTTCTTTTGCTTTAATTTCTTCTTCCACACGAATAGTCAACGTAGCGTTGTCTTTTGAAAGCAACTGATTTTCTTCCTGCAATTGCTGGATGTCTGCAAGGTATCTGGCAACGCTGGCATTCAAATTCTGAATTTCCTTTTTCGCTTTATCCAGTTCCTTTTTAGACCAGATCAGGTTGTTGATTTTATCCTTCTGGGCCTTTAATTCACTTTTCTGGCTTTCAATCAGGGCATTCAGCTGTGAATTGTCACTTTTCATCTCATCCAGACTTTCAAGGGCAGTCTGATATTCCTGATCGAGTTCCTCCTGTATTTTTTGCAATTCCATCATCTCCGTCTTTTGCGTTTCATTGGTAGAACTGAGTTTGCTGTTGACATACCACTGGTAGGCATTCAGGCCTAAAAGGGCGATGATGATGATGATTGAAAGGGCGGTAATATTTTGCTTGGTTTGTGCCGTGCTCATATGAAAATAAATTTGAAGATTAACGATGTAAAAGTATTGATTTATTGCATAATTTTGTGATTAATTTGAAAAAAATGAAGATGCTATGAATCAACAACTTACTAAAACTGAAAATCTAGTGCTGCCGGATACTTCTTCACTCCGAAAAACTCTTTTTTTAGACATTGAAACTGTATCAGAATTTCCCGATTTTTCGGAGTTACCTTCTCAATTTCAGAAACTCTGGGCAACTAAATGCCGGATTTGGCTAAAAGAAGTTGAAGGCGATGACGAGCAGGCAATCCTTCCGGAATTGTATATTCAAAAAGCAGGTATTTTTGCTGAATTCGCAAAAATTGTCTGTATTTCTATGGGTTTTCTTCACGATGAACAGGATGAGCCATCTACCATTCGCATCAAGTCAATTTCGGGTGATGATGAAAAAGCCTTATTGTTTGAGTTTGGACAGTTGCTTGAACAGCATTATCCGGATGGAAATCAGCACAGGCTATGTGGGCATAACATTCGCGAGTTTGATATCCCTTTTCTTTGCAGGCGGATGATGATTCATCGAGTACCATTGCCTGCCATACTGAGCATTAGCGGAAAGAAGCCCTGGCAAACCACTCATATACTGGATACGCTTGATATGTGGCGTTTTGGTGATTATAAAAACTACACATCCCTTCAATTGCTCTCCGCTGTGATGGGAATTCCTTCACCCAAAGACGATATTGATGGCAGTCAGGTGGGAGAAGTGTACTGGAATGATAAGGACCTACCCCGGATCGTGACCTATTGCCAAAAGGATGTGGTGACAGTGATCCAACTTGTTCTCGCCTTTTCCGGACTTCAACCCATTGAAGCCGAAAGGATTGAAATAGTCTGAATGTCAATAATCAGGCGTCCAGATATGGTTACCGAAATCATCTGAGATTTGGAGGGTATGGAAATCAATACCTCTTCAGGAAGTTGCGTTCCGGCAAATATTCTGTGTCATGAAAAACATACCGCGGGGTAAAGTGTTAAATAGCGACAAGGTTTTATATCTTTGCACCGATGAAGAATATTCGAAATTTTTGTGTCATCGCACACATAGATCACGGGAAAAGTACGCTTTCTGATCGTTTGCTTGAATACACCAAGACAATTTCAGAACGTGAAATGCAGGCTCAGGCTCTTGACGACATGGATCTGGAGAGGGAGCGAGGCATTACCATAAAGAGTCACGCGATTCAAATGTATTATCACCACAAAGATGGGCAGATGTATACATTCAACATGATTGATACTCCAGGTCACGTAGATTTTTCCTACGAAGTGTCTCGGTCGATTGCGGCGTGTGAAGGAGCTCTTCTTTTGGTAGATGCTTCACAGGGAATACAGGCGCAGACCATCTCTAACCTCTACCTAGCCATCGAGCACGATCTGGAGATTATCCCTGTTTTGAATAAAGTGGATATGGAGTCAGCCATGATAGATGAGGTGTCAGATCAGGTGATTGAGCTCATTGGCTGTAAAAAAGAAGAAATTATCCTCGCCAGTGGAAAGACTGGTATTGGAATAGAATCTCTGATGGAGGCGATAGTAGACAGAATTCCAGCTCCGAAGGGCAATCCTGAAGCTCCTTTACAGGCGTTGATTTTCGATTCAATGTTTAATTCATTTCGCGGTGTAATCGCTTATTACAGAATATTGAACGGTACAATCCGAAAAGGGGATAAGGTACGCTTTTTTAATACTGGAAAGCATTATGAGGCTGATGAAATTGGAATACTGCAAATGCAGCAGATCCCTAAGGATGCTTTATCTGCCGGAAATGTAGGATACATTATAACGGGAATCAAAGAATCAAAGGAAATCAAGGTAGGGGATACCATTACCCACCATGACTCTCCTTGCTCTGAAGCCATTCATGGTTTTGAGGAGGTTAAGCCCATGGTTTTTGCAGGTATTTATCCTATTGAAAACGAAGACTTTGAAGACCTTAGGGATAGCCTTGAAAAATTACAGTTGAATGACGCTTCGCTGGTGTTTGAACCGGAATCATCGATTGCTCTGGGTTTTGGCTTCAGATGTGGATTCTTGGGGATGTTGCACCTGGAAATTATCCAGGAACGCCTTTCGAGAGAGTTTGATCAGGAAGTAATCACGACTGTACCCAACGTTTCCTATTTTTCATACGACCACAAAGGCGTAAAAACCCTGATCAATACTCCGAATGATCTGCCTGACCCGACACTTTTTAGCAAGGTAGAGGAGCCATATATCAGGGCACAGGTCATTACGAAACCGGAATATATCGGTTCCATAATGACTTTATGTATGGAGAAACGGGGTATTTTGACAAAACAACATTACCTGACCAAAGGCTGAATATATCGGTCGAAAAATGTGCCTGAAACTGAAGGAGCTTTTACCCAGACAGCAATTCATGATAGCTATCCAGGCTTCTGTAGGTGCCAAAATTATTGCCCGGGAAACGATTTCTGCACTCCGAAAAGATGTGACAGCTAAATGTTATGGAGGTGATATTTCCAGAAAGAGAAAACTTTTGGAAAAACAAAAGAAAGGAAAAAAGAAAATGCGCCAGATTGGCAATGTTGAGGTGCCTCAAAAGGCATTCTTGCAGGTATTAAAATTGGAGGACTAATGACAATACTGAAGGCAAATTTTCTGATATGTGTTTTTTTGATTCTAGGGAATTGTGTGATTGGTCAGAAAGAGGTCGTTATCGTTGAAGAAAAAGTCGGAAAACAGATTCGCCTCTTTTTGTTGAACAAGACAAAGCAGGAACAGGAAGTCCAGCTGACTGTGGAATACTCTGGATGCACTTCTGCTGAACCAAAACAAGTTGCAAAGAAACTCACCGCAGGAGAGAAAAGCTACGCCATGACCTTGAATATTGTACAAGGATCTCCCTGCATGTACAGAAGCAGCATTCAGATTACCGGAAAGACTGTTTATGATCCAGCTTCTCCAGATTTACCTGTGTCGCCTACGCTTGTGTCTGAACTTGTTGAAAATCAAGTGAATATTTTTACAAAAAAGGGATGTAGCAGGTGTAAATATGTGCTAGAGCAACTCAAGGTAAGGAAGATTCCTTTTAAAGAATTTGATACCTCTGGAATCCCTGAGCACAACCTTTTGATGTTTGATTTACTCCGTCAAAATGGGTACTCAAAAAATTCTGTAGATATGCCCGTTGTCGTCAGTAAGGGAAAAATTGAGTACAACCTGCCGAATCTCGATCAGTGGGTGCAATCCCAGCATTAAGTTTGCGTTTATTTTTTCTGGTCATTTTGCTTCTCTTTGAATTTAAATTATCTTGGGACTGAATTTAGCTTGTACGACACGCTAGAACACTGAATGATAACCAAATGTACAAGAGATGATTTTTGCGGTTCTTACAGTTTTTATCATTGGATATGTATCCATAGTATTTGAGCATTCACTGCGTTTGGACAAGCTTGCCACCGCGCTTTTAATGGGAGTGATCATGTGGACTGTTCTTGCATTGGGCTTTCAATCAGGTCAACTTTCCATCATTGATAACCAAGGCGTAGTGCATGATTTCAATGTTGGTCCGGATGGGGCAGGTCAGCATGCACTTTCAGAAATTCTTTTGCACCATTTGGGAAAGATTGCAGAGATTATGATTTTTCTCATTGGTGCCATGGCTATGGTTGAACTCATTGATTTGCATAAAGGATTTGATGTGATTCGACAGTGGATCAGGACACGGAAAAAGAGAAATCTGCTTTGGATTACCGGTGTCATTGCATTTATACTTTCTGCCATCATCGATAATTTAACAACGACGATTATTTTGATCAGTATTTTACGAAAGATGGTGCCTGATAAAAAGGACCGACTTTGGTATGTTTGTCTCGTGATTACTGCAGCAAACGCGGGAGGAGCTTGGTCACCCATTGGAGATGTCACGACGACTATGCTTTGGATAGGGGAGCGCATTACCACTGCAAATCTGGTGGAGCATGTAGCATTGCCATCGATAGTCTGTTTTGCTATTCCCTATTTGCTTGCATCCAGAAAAAAAATATTTGATGGGCTCCTGTCAGAACAGGGCCATACAGGGGAAGCAGAAGGGATACTTCCTTCTTCAAAAACGATGTTGCTTTCCGGGCTTGCTTTGATTGTTTTTGTACCCGTGTTTAAAACACTCACTCATTTGCCTCCGTATGCAGGCATGATGCTAAGTTTTTCTATTCTTTGGGTCATAGCAACTTTTATTGTGCCTTCGGGTCCTGAAGGCCACACTCATCAGAGTCATCTTTCTCCTTTCAAGGCACTTTCGCGCATTGAACTGCCCAGTATTTTATTTTTTCTGGGCATCCTGCTGGCTATAGCTGCTTTTGAAACTGCATCTTCCAATGGCGTTTCACTGCTTCGTGGAGGTGCAGAAGCGGTTTCTTCCGTAATTCCGCAACAGCAGGTAATTGCTGTACTTTTGGGAATTGTGTCAGCGATTATTGACAACGTTCCTCTGGTGGCAGCAGCTATGGGAATGTACACAATGCCAGTCGATGATACTATGTGGCATTTTATTGCCTATACAGCAGGTACGGGTGGAAGCTTGCTTGTCGTTGGCTCTGCAGCTGGCGTAGCTGCTATGGGCATGGAGAAAATCGACTTTTTGTGGTATCTGAAAAATATATCTTTACTCGTATTTCTAGGCTACGCTGCGGGCTGTTTTGTGTTTATTGCAATGAATTATTAGGAATGAAATCGAATGGCTTAGAGCGATGGGTTTGAATGAGTTTTATATCACATACTCATTTGCCCCCCACACAAACAGCTATGATGATTTGTCTTAAGCATATCCTTTGGTAATGTTAACGAGTCACAGGGAGAGCGACGAACTATGAATAAATACATGAATATAAATTATATTGTATTTATTTTAAATGATGTATATATGTGTATAAATTACAATTTGTTTTGGTTGATAATGTCATCAAGTTCATCTTTATAATTTTTTCCGATCGGAATTGTTTTGACTTTACCGGCTTCGGTAATTTCAACATGGTTTCCATGTATGGAAATGATCTTTTGTGTATTCACGATATAAGACCTGTGGATTCTTCTGAAAACATCCCGAGGCAGCTTGTCTTCCAGGCTCTTCATCGTTTGCAGTGTGATAATCCGACCTTTGTCCTGGCGGATGATCACATAATCCTTGAGGCCTTCGATGTATAATATATCTGAATAAAAAACCTTCATCAGTTTTTTATCGGCTTTCACGAAAAAAAACTCATCCTGTGGTTCTTTATTTGCTGTAAAATCCTCTCTGGACTGCTGCAAAGCGCTCATAGCTTTGTGTACGGCCTTTTCAAATCTTTGAGGTGAAAAAGGCTTAAGCAGATAGTCTATCGCATTCAATTCAAACCCTTCGAGCGCATAATCCGGAAAAGCTGTGGTAAAGATAAACACCGGAGGATGTTCCAGTGATTTTATGAAGTCAATTCCCGAAAGGATTGGCATTTGAATATCCAGAAAAATCAAATCCACTGTTTCCGATTGTAAAATATTATTTGCCTGAAATGCATTTGAGCAAGACCCGACAAGTTCCAGCTGATCAAACTGTCTGATTAGCGTTTCCAGAATTTCCAAAGCCAGTGGTTCGTCGTCTACAATGAGTGTTTTTATGGGCTTCATGTGCTTGTGTTTGTTTGTTACGCATTCTTTGGCATGAGTCACTTTCAAATACATTCTTGTATTAGGAAGAGAATCAAAGAGGATTGCGAGTAAAGCATACGTTTAGTTTTTGCTGTGTTTGCAACGGGTGTATGAAGAACTTCGTGTTGATGTAACGTCAATTGAAGATTCACCGTATATGTATTTGGTGTTTCATGAATGACAATCGTATGTTGGGTGGGGTAGAGAATTTCCATTCTTCGCTTCACATTTATCAGTCCGATTCCTCCTGAATTGGATGCATTTGCCCTTGGGCCCTGGCTACTTTTGCTGTTTACCAGTTCCATCTGCAGTCGATTTTCATCGATGGTAAGTGTTAAATTGATAAATCCCGGCTCGAGTTGCTGGCTGATGCCATGCTTGAATGCATTTTCCAGAAAAGGAATGAATAAGAGTGGAGAAATGCGCTGTTTTTCAATTTTTCCACTTACTTGGTACTGAATATCAACCTTTTGGCCATGTCTTATTTTTTCCATTTCAAGGTAATTTTCCAAATAGGTGAGTTCTTTTTGCAGCAGCACTTCCTTTTCGTTACATTCATATAGCATATAACGCATCATTTCTGCCAGACGAAGTACCATTTCAGGTGCTTTGTCTGATTTTTTTAGACTTAAGGCATAGAGACTGTTGAGCGTATTGAAAAGGAAATGTGGATTGATCTGGGATTTTAAAAAATTCAGCTCCGACTGAAGAGTTTTGTTTTCAAGTTCTTTTTTGTCTCTTTGTTGCTTGACCCACTCCGTCATGATTTGATAAATGGTAGACGACAATGCGACAAAAAAGGTAGACAGGAAAATGTACAGTTGATTTTGAATGTAGAACGATTGTAAACGGGTATTCCCGGAGGAGGCATAGAATAGGCTGAGTGTTTTGATTGGGGTCAGGATAATAGCTCCGGCAAGAAGCAAGCCGATATGAATCCAAAGATTTTTTTCCTTCAGATATTTTGGGAAAAGATAGTATAGATTAAAATACACAATGACTCCAAAGAAAATCAAGTTGATGGCTGATGTCACAGTTGCCAGAAGCCAGGGCATTTCAAGGTGCCCTGAGTAGATCATGATTCCAAAAAGAATTAACCAGAATAAAACGTGGAAGAGTTCGCTTTTCCTTATTGTTTTGGGCGACCAAAGATGCATGATTCCAGACATATTGGATAAAAACGAGGTCAGGAGAAATCAAATATACTAAACTGGAGGGAGCTGCTCTAATTTATATAGACGAAAAGGCTGAATTTTAAGATAAGCATGTTTAAACAACTCATTTTTATCTAAAAATCCTGCTATCATGTGGCATATCATTCAGAATTCTGAAAAATAAACCAGGAATGCATAACCTCAAAGGTGATTTTCTTGTTCATAGCCTAGTAACGAATCAATAGACATCATGGGACGACCCTCAGAATTTCATAATTTATCGGTGATTTTTGAAGACAATCACTTAATTGCAATCAATAAACCTGCGGGTTCTCTTGTCCATGGTGATGATACAGGTGATGATACACTGGCGGATGCTGTTAAGGAGTATATTCGCATCCGTTATGGTAAGCCGGGAGATGTTTTTTTAGGTGTCATTCATCGCCTGGACCGTCCGGTGAGTGGGGTTGTGATTTTTGCACGAACGTCAAAGGCGCTGACCCGGATGAATGAATTACTGAAGATGAAGCAAATACAGAAAACATATCTGGCCATTGTCGGTCACAGGCCTGAGGAGCTTTCCGGTTCACTGACACACCACCTTGTGAAAGATGAGGAGAAAAATATTACAAGGGCCTATGCCAGCAAAAAGCCGGGGTCAAAGGAGGCTTCTCTGACCTATTCCGTGCGGGGTGAGCTCGATGGGAAAATCCTGCTGGAGGTCCATCCCATCACCGGCAGACCACACCAGATCAGAGCACAACTCAGTAAAATAGGCTGCAGCATTTTAGGGGATCTCAAATATGGAGCAGAGTATCCGCTCCAGGACAAATCGATTGCTCTGCATTGCAGATCTATGACGTTCATACACCCGGTCAGGCAAGAGTTGGTGACGATTCGATCGGAGGTTCCTTCCAGGTTTCCTTGGAATATTTTTTCCTATGATGAATGATTTTTTGCTTTTTAGGAAATTTGGACGTACTTTTGCACCGTGAGGAGCATTCGGCCAGCTCCTTCCGAATCCCCCAGGGTAGAAATGCAGCAAGGGTAGGAGGTTGAGCGGCTCGGGGTGTTTCCTCACTTTTTTCCCTTCTTCACTTATTCACTGAAATATGAAATTTTTTATCGATACTGCCAATCTTGATCAGATTCAGGAGGCGGCTGATTTTGGTATTCTCGATGGAGTCACTACCAACCCCTCACTCATGGCCAAAGAAGGCATTTCAGGTGAGAAAAATATAATTTCCCACTACAAGAAAATCTGTAAGATTGTCGAGGGTGACGTTAGCGCTGAGGTGATTGCGACTGACTTAAAAAACATGATTACTGAAGGTGAACGGCTGGCAGACCTTGCAGACAATATTGTGGTCAAAGTTCCTATGACAAAAGACGGAGTCAAGGCCATCTCGTACTTCTCAGAAAAAGGTATCAATACAAACTGTACCTTAGTATTTTCAGCTGGTCAGGCGATACTGGCCGCAAAAGCAGGGGCAACGTACCTTTCTCCTTTTGTGGGCAGAGTCGATGATATCAGCTGGGATGGAATAAAGTTGATCGAAGAAATCGTATCCATTTACTCCATACAGGGCTACTCCACAGAAATCCTAGCTGCCTCAATTCGTACCCCGCTGCATATCGTGCAGGCTGCCAAAGCAGGTGCTGATGTCGTCACATGACCTTTGTCCTGTATTCTCGGTCTGCTCAACCACCCTCTGACAGACATTGGTCTCGCAAAATTTCTGGAAGACCACCAGAAAGCTCAGGCAAAGGGATAAGGCAAACCTGGCTTCATCAACAGTCAATCAGATTTACAGCTGTGGCGAGTCCTCCTTCTGAAGTTTCCTTATACTTCCTGTTCATGTCTTTTGCTGTTTCCCACATAGTTGAAATCACATGATCAAGGGAAACTTTTATATCTAAAGGATTTCGGTCCATCGCAATGGCAGATGCGTTGATTGCTTTGATGGCTCCCATCGAGTTCCTTTCAATGCAAGGTATCTGCACCAAACCTCCAATCGGATCGCAGGTCATACCGAGGTGGTGTTCCATCGCAACTTCGGCAGCAATTGTGCATTGTTCAGGTGTGCCTCCCAACAGTTCTGTCAGACCCGCCGCCGCCATCGCAGAAGAAACACCGATCTCGGCCTGGCACCGCTTGTTGGTTGACAAAGCACAGATAGTACATCAAAACGGCAGGAATCACTCCGGCACTTCCATTTGTAGGAGCTGTGACCACACGTCCGAAGGAAGCATTGATTTCATTGACCGCAATCCCAAAACTGCCCACCCACTTGATGGTTTCCTGAAAACCAGGTTTTTTTTGACGGATCTGTTCCATCCAGCCATGTCTGTCATGGTAGTTTTTTGTGCCAATCATTTTGTCTGTCACTTCTCCTGCCCGGCGTTTGACCTGTAGAGATCCCGGTAGATATCCCCAGCTATGACAACCCTGATACATACATTCCAGCATGACATCCCAGATTTTCAGCAAGCCCTCTTCGATTTCGTGATGCTTACGGTCTACCAGTTCATTTTGCATAACCACAGATGATATGTTCAACTGATGTTTCTGACAATGTTGGATCAACTGCCTGCTGTGGCTTACAGGATATGGGTGAGTGTTGGTGTGTGCCATCTCTGCGGCACTTTCTCCTTCCCACATGATAAATCCTCCGCCCACAGAATAAAACGTTTCACTAAATACTTCACCCTGGGTATTTTCAATCAAAAACAACAAACCATTGGCATGGAAGGTCAGGAACTCCTTTTCAAAGACAATATCCTTTTCAGGATCGAAAACAAGCTCATGCATGTTAAACTTTACAGACTTTTGTTGCTTGATCTCCTCGATGTAGTCAGGAATCAGCTCAGTTGCCACTGTCTCCGGATCAAAGCCCATCAGACCCATCATCACGGCGAGATCTGTTGCGTGCCCTTTGCCGGTCAATGATAATGAACCATATAAATGGACGCGCAACACACTTTGATTCTGCAACCATCCCTTTTCTGAGGCATGTTTCATAAACTGTAAAGCTGCCTTCCAAGGACCAAGGGTGTGCGAAGATGATGGTCCCACACCAATTTTAAACACATCAAATACACTTATAAATTCCATATCCTCAATGCTTTACTTTCTTTGTAATTGTATATGCTTATTTAAAAAATCTTGTTGTGCTTTCAAAAAATCCTCCGGTACTCCAATATCGATAAAATACTGATCTGAAACGTGTCCAAATATTTTTCCTTTCTTCACTTCTTTTTCTAAAATATCTTTTTCAAAAGAGCATTTTTCAGGCAAGTCAAGTTCGGTAAGCCATTTTTTTTGAATTAAATACACACCTCCATTGATTAATCCGCTGGTTTGTGGTTTTTTTTCGAGAAATTCAAGAATTCTATGGCTATCTTCCTCGATTCTGACGGTGCCGTATCGGTCTGCCTTGGGCATCTGTCTGAGTCCCATAGTGAGAGATGCTTTTGTTTCAACATGCTGGCTTACCATGGTTTCAAGATTGATTTCAAAGAGTGTGTCTCCGTTTACCAGAAGAAAATCATCATGCAAGACAAGTTCAGAGGCCTTCCTGGCTGCTCCACCGGTACCCAAAGGTTGGTCTTCGATACAACAGGTAAAGTAGGATGGCTTAAGGTTTTCTTGAACATATGCAACCACAGACTCTGACATGTGACCCAGTGAGAAGATACATTTCTCTATGCCCTGCTTGAATAAGAAATCCATCACAAAATCTAGGAATGGTCTGCCGGCTACCGGTGCCATACATTTTGGCAATCCAGGGACAGTACTTTGCAGTCTTGTTCCCAGTCCTCCTGCCAGAATGACTGCTTCTGTTACATGACTCATCAGGTGGTCAGATTTTCTTCCACAAGCTGGCAAATGATATGGCCTATCAGAATATGGCATTCCTGAATCCTAGGCGTATCATCTGAAGGTACATTGATTAAAATTTGGCTGAATTCCTTCATCTTGCCGCCTGTTTGACCTGTCATGCCAATCGTCTGCATGTCAAGTTGAAGGGCCATTTCCAGCGCATTGACAATATTTCTACTATTGCCACTGGTAGAAATACCCACCAGGATATCTCCCGGCTTTCCAATACCTTCGATCAGTCGTGAATACACAACGTCAAAACTATAATCATTGGCGACGGCTGTTAGATAGGAAGTGTTGGCATGCAACGCTTCAGCAGGCCATGCTTTCCTGTCTTTGTAAAAGCGACCGCTGAATTCTGCTGCCAGGTGTTGCGCATCAGCGGCACTTCCGCCATTTCCACAGAACAAAATTTTCTTTCCGCTCCTCAGGGCCTCCGAAATTTGACGAACACATTGCTCAATGTTTTCCAGCAATTCATCCGATTGGAGAATCTGTCGTTTTGTGTCTATGGATGCCTGGATGATGCTTGATATTCGGCTCATTGTTTATGCTTTATTACTGGATTTCCACTGGACCAGCCCATGTTCAGTAAATAAAAATGGAATTGTTTTACCTTCGAAGGCAGATAATGCCTTTAAGACATTGTAGCGAGAGTCGCCGGGACAATAAAAGATCATAAAACCACCGCCTCCGGCACCGCTAATTTTTGCTCCGGTAGCCCCTGCAGCTTTTGCTGCGGCTGCTATTGACTCCAGGTGATCATTGCTGATCTTAGAAGCCATATTTTTTTTATGTTCATGGCCAAACTCAAAAATTTCACCGATTCGATGCAATTCACCTTTCAGCAGGGCCTCCTTCATCATGGTTGCCTGTTCACGGATGTGATGCATTGCCTCTATGGACTTTTGATTTCCTGTCTTCACGTTGCTCACCTGCTCGTCAATAATCCGAGAGGATTCCCGACTGCGCGAGGTGTAAAAAAGGACGATATTTTTTTCCAGTTCGTAAATATATTCCGGTTTGATCCGCAGTGGGTTGACGATGGTTTTATTTTCTTTGTAAAATTCCATAAAATTAAACCCACCGAAAGTTGCCGCGTATTGATCCTGTTTCCCCCCCGACATTTTGAGCTCGTTACGTTCAATGTCAAACGCATATGAGGCAATGTCGTATTCTCCCAAGGGTAAATGCAGCATTTCGGCAAAGGCCCCGATGAGCGCTACCACCAATGTAGAAGAGGAGCCAAGCCCTGAGCCTGGAGGCGCCTGAACGTAACTTGTGATTTTCAGGCCCTTATTTTCAAAAGGATAGTCTTTACAAATTCTCAGATAGACGCCTTTCAATAAATTGAGTTGTCCTTCCGGGTAAATCGTTTCACCCAATTGATAGCTTTCTGTCGTTTCAAAATCTTTCGACTCGAAAGTCACCTTTCCATCATGGGTTTTTTCAATGTCCACGTAGGCAAATAAGGAAATGGTGGCATTGAGTACCTGCCCCCCGTAGAGGTCACAATACGGACTTACATCTGTGCCACCACCCGCCAGGCCAAGTCGCAACGGGGCTCTACTTCTGAATATTTTACCCATGAACTTTGGTTTTTGCCTTCATTGAAAGAATGGTTCGAACAAATGAAGGCCATCCATATTTTTGTTTTTCCAACACGATTTGTTCTTGAAAAGTGTGAATATCAAACGATTGGATTTCTTTCATGGCGGCACAAATCGATGCTTCAGTGGGCTGACAAACCAAGCCAATCCGGGGTGGAACCATGTCAGGAAGTGCACCCACATTGGTCACAATCATAGGTGTTTCAAAATGATAAGCCAAGGGTGTCACACCACTTTGAGTTGCATTTCTGTAAGGTTGGACCACACAATCGGCAGCTCCGAAATACCTGCTAATTTCTTCGTCCCTGACAAAATGATCGTGAAGAATGATGTCATTTCTTGCAGATGAATTGGATATTAATTTTTTAATTTCCTCTTCATCAGAATAAAATTCACCTGCTATCAACAGTGTGATATCTGAATTTGGTTCTTTTGCAAGCTGTTCAAAGGCACGAATCAGTAAATCCAATCCCTTGTAATGTCTGATAAAACCAAAAAAAAGATACACGTAGGTACTGTTGTTTAGCTGCAACTCTTCTCTGGCTTTTGTTTTCTCTGTTTTTTGACCAAAATGGTCGTACAATGGGTGGTGAGCTACCAAAACGTCTTTCTTTGTGAAATCCTGAAGGTCATCTTTTACTTTCCGGCTCATAGCCACAAATCCATCCGCTGCTGCGACAAAATAACGTGTGAGTACTGCGTCGGCTATCCTTTTTTCATGGGGAATGGCATTGTCGACCAGTGCAATGATCCGTGCTTTTGACTTACGTCGACAAACGCGAAGTATTGTTCCCAATGCGGGTGCCATAAACGGAATCCAATAACGCACAATGATGATATCTGCCTGTTCTGCAGCGAGTTGATTGCCCGTTCGGATCCAGTTGATTGGGTTGACTGAGTTGATCACTTCGCAGATGTTGAGATCTTCCGGCGGAGTACTTTGGCTATATTGTGTCTTTCCAGGGAATAATAGAGATGGATATTGCAGGGAAAACGTATAAATCTTTACCTCATGTCCCTCGTCTTGCAGGGCTCTTGCCATGCGTTCGTTGAAAGAGGCCAATCCTCCTCTGAGTGGGTATGCCGGTCCGATGATGATAATCCTGCTCAATCCATTCTAATCTTGGATGCAAATGTATCAAATTTCGTTGAACTGACACTCCCATATTTCAGCTAAACCAATTCGAAGAATGTCTTGTTTAAAGAAAAAGTTTATCATATGCGCTTGAGTCTCTTAGCTTGGTTAGTGTTTCTTCCGTTGGCTGGATTTTCCCAGCTAAAAGGTGCAGTAAGCCAGGAAAATTTACCTCCAAAAGCCGGTGAAAAAAGGGAGTTATCATCTTCGGCCCCAAAAGAAGTAGCAAAAAATAATGCTGATAAGTTGAAAGTGAGTCTGAAACTTTCCAATGAACAATACACTGCATTATTGAAGGCGTTTGTAGAATATGAAACAGAATTGGCGAAAGTGCAAAAAAGCAAGCTCTCAAAGCAGGTAAAGTTTGATCAATCGAATTCGCTCAGTCTGCTGCGAAGGAAGAAAATGAAACAAATTCTGACTACCGAACAATACCAGGCCTACATCATGTCCTTTCCTTAACGGAAATTATAAGGTAGTTTAGGAAGTTTTCTCATGCCGAAGTAAATGTCGGAGGTATTCTTTCAAGCGGAATTCTGTGAGGAAGCCAATGCCTAGTTCTGCGATGCCAGTCATAGCCACAGGAATGCAAGTTCCGAGCGTGATCGATTTCCAGAAAGTAAAAACTCCAAAGGTGCTGCAGATACCACAGCAAAGAATCGCCCACAAATAAACTCTTCGACTTTTCTTTTTCTTTATAATTCGTTGGCGGGTTGCATCAATTTCACGGAGAATTAATGGCTGATTCGGGGTGGTTAAATGTAGAAAGGACTGATATTTTTTTCTTGCAATGGCAAACAGAAACAATCCTTTTCCGAGACAGTAAGCAGAAAACATCTGAAATCCGATAGAAAGATAGGTAAAGCCCGGTGTCAATTCCAGTCGATATAAAAGAAGTGAGATAAGAAATAAGCACAGAGAGGACAACAAATAAAAGGCGGCAGCCCACATATCACCTCTGTACAACAATCGTATGATATCAGGTAGGGTGGGAGCTGATGCCGTCATTTGACTATTCTTTTCAACAGCTTTTTATCTACAAGGTGTGGCAACGTAACGACGAGTTTGTCGTGATGATTCATGGCGCTTTGTATGGCTTGCATTGCTCCTTCGTTTCGGGCCCAGCTGCGCCGTGCAATGCCATTGTTGACATCCCAGAAGAGCATATTTCGGATGTTTTTGTCAGATTTTTTGACCCATCGATGACCATGCCGAATCCACCATTGATGACTTCTCCCCAGCCTACGCCTCCACCATTGTGCAATGAGATCCAGGTGGCACCCCGAAAACCATCCCCTGCAAAATTATGTACAGCCATATCTGCTGTAAATTTTGAACCATCATAAATATTGGCGGTTTCCCGGAATGGCGAGTCTGTTCCCGATACATCGTGATGGTCTCTTCCAAGGACAATTGGACCAGAGAGCTTGCCTTTCTGAATTGCTTTGTTGAATGCGCGTGCGATGGCTATACGGCCGTTTGAATCTGCGTACAAAATCCTGGACATTGAACCCACAACGGGTATGTTTTTGCCTGCCTGTTCTATCCAGTGTATGTTGTCACTTAGCTGGACTGCAATGTCAGGACTTGCTTTTTTAGAAAGTTTCCTGAGTACCTTTGTTGCGATTCGATCTGTTATATTGAGATCTTCCTGATTGCCTGACAGGCAAACCCACCGAAATGGTCCAAAACCGTAATCAAAACAAAGGGGTCCCATGATATCCTCTACATAGGAGGCATATTTGTAAATTTTCTTTCGCTTGCTTTTCCAGATCTCTGCCCCTGCTTCTCCGGCTTCTTTCAGAAAGGCATTGCCGTAATCCCAGAAATACATGCCTCTTTCTGCCAGCAAGTTGATGGCCCTCACATGTCTTACAAGTGTTTTTCGCACTTCCAGAGCAAATTTTTTCGGGTTTTTGCCCAATAATTCCTTTGCTTCGGCAAAGCTATAGCCAGCCGGGCAATAACCGAGATTTTCAATGTTGTGTAGTGAGGTCTGATCGGAACCCAGCTCAATGTGTATATTTTCTTTGACTGCAGACTCCCATAAATCCACGATATTTCCATGATAAACCAGGCTTGCTGCAATTTTCTTTTTTTTGTATTGGATGGCTTTCGCCCAAAGCTTGTCTAAATCCGTAAAAACATGATCTTTTTGGATATATCCGTCGGTAATTCGCTGATTTACTGCGTCTGTATCTACTTCGGCGATGATACCTACAGCTCCTGTAATCACTGCAGCAATCGATTGGGCACCAGACATTCCTCCCAGTCCTGAAGTGACAAAAAGTACGCCATTCAGATTGTCTGTACCGAGTCCTTTCATCCTGCCGGCATTCAGTAGTGTAAGCGTTGTGCCGTGGACAATTCCTTGTGGACCGATATACATAAATGATCCTGCAGTCATTTGTCCGTAGGAGGTCACTCCCAGGGCATTGTACTTATTCCAGTCATCTTTCTTTGAATAATTGGGAATCATCATGCCGTTGGTTACCACGACTCTGGGGGCATTCTTCGTGGAGGGAAAGAGGCCGAGAGGATGCCCAGAATATAGTGCAAGTGTCTGGTCATCAGACATTTCAGATAAATATTTCATGGTAATCCTGTACTGCGCCCAGTTTTGGAATACAGCACCATTGCCTCCGTATGTAATCAATTCCTCAGGGTGTTTTGCGACTTTAGGATCAAGATTATTCTGTACCATGAGCATGATAGCTGCTGCCTGTCTAGATTTTGCAGGATAATCTTCTATCGGCCGGGCGTGCATGGGTTCTTCGGGCATAAACCGGTACATATAGATTCTTCCGTAAGTCATCAACTCGTTGTAAAACTCCGATGCCAGGATTTTATGCTGATAAACGGGAAAATAGCGCAATGCATTTTGAATGGCTAGGGAGACCTCTTCTTTCGACAATAAGTCCTCAATATTCCGCTTTGGAGCATGGGAAACTGAAGGGTTGGGAGATTTTGCAGTGGGAAGTTCTGCAGGAATTCCCAGGGTCATTGCGTAGGTACTTTCTTTTTTGCCAGACATTTTGATTGGGTTTGCGTTGTGCAAAGATACACAAAGGATACTGAATCGTTTAGAAAGGCAAAGGGCAAAAAAAAAGCCGGCAATTGCCGGCTTTTTACATCTTTTAGAGATATTACTTGTTGCTTTGCTTTTGAGCTGCACAAGATTTTGCAGCGCCGCTCTTGCAGCATGCTTTACCTTCCATTTTTCCTGCGCAAGACTTAGTTTCTACCTTTGCGCCGTTTTCATCTTTTTCCATGCTTGCAGAAGCTACCTTTGTAAAGGCCTTTTTGTCTGCGTCATACTTCACTTCATCCCAGCTTACCTTTCCGGACTGAGAACAAACAGATTTTTCAAAATATGTCGTTGTTCCTGACATTTCACAAGTTCTTTTTGTGATGGTTCCATTGGAAGCTGCTACTGCTGCTTCTGCCTCCATTGTAAAACTAGCGATCTGCACACCATTCTCTGCTGAAGCACTAGCTGAAGCTGACTTTTTTGCAGCACAGCATGATTTTCCTGCTGCAGCCTTACTGCACTGAGCCTGGGCAGAAGAGGCGAAAACTAAAAACATTGAGAAAATAAAAATTACATTTTTCATGGCATATTCATTTTAAGTGATATGCAAAAATAAGGATTATTTATGAATTTTCAAGAATCTGGTGTGTATTTAGCAGAATTTTAAGAAAATCCTGAGAAATACCAAGTTTTGGATACCAGACTCGTTATAAATTGACAATTAACAAGACAAAAAATTGAAAAAAGACGTATCTTTGCACCCTTATGAAACTTTGGCTCTGGTTTTTCACGTGTTTACTTTTCATTCTTTCAGCGTGCAAGTCTGAATTTGAGTTGTTGCGTACAAGCAATCAACCTGAAAAAATTTATATCGCTGCAAACAAATATTACGACGAGAAAGACTACGACAGGGCAATTGCATTATATGACATTATCATCCAGTATTACAGGGGCAAACAGGAGGCAGAGGATTTGTTTTACCGATATGCCTGGGCGCATTACAATCAGTCAGATTTTATCCTTGCATCTACTTATTTTAAAAATTATGCGAGTACATTCTCCAACAGTCCTAAGAAAGAGGAAATGGAGTTTATGTCAGCATACTCCAATTATCGTTTGTCACCTAACTACAAGCTGGATCAGTCTTACACTACAAAAGCCATTGAAGGTTTTGAGCAATTTATCAATCAATTTTCTCAGTCTGAGAGGGCGCAACAGGCAAATCAGCTGATTGATGAAATGCGCAGAAAGCTCGAACAAAAATCGTTTGAACAAGGCAATCTATACTATAAAATCGGAGAATATCAGGCCGCGGTGACCTCCTTCCAGAACACATTAAAAGACTTCCCCGAGTCAAAAAAAGTCGAAGAAGTCCGGTTTCTGATCCTTCGATCGAGTTTTATCCTCGCTACCAATAGTATTTTTGAAAAGAAACTGGAGCGATTTAACGAAACATTGACTCATTATCAGACGTTTGTGAAAAAGCATCCCAAATCAAAATGGTCCAAAGAGGCCAGAAGCATAGAAAAGGAAACATTGGCAGAATTGAAAAAATTGAAAGTATGACAATAGATATCAAATCAAAAGTACAGGGCTTGGATCCAAATATTAGGGCAAGGGACATAAAAGGCATCAGCGCATCCACGCACAATATTTATGAAACTATCGCAGTGATATCCCGGCGAGCAGAGCAAATCGCTGTCGACCTGAAAAATGAATTGCACAGTAAGTTGGATGAATTTGCCACTACTTCTGAAACTATTGAGGAAATTCTTGAAAATAAAGAGCAGATAGAAATTAGCAAATTTTATGAGCGGTTGCCAAACCCTGCCATTATTGCGACGGAGGAGTACATCAATAAAGAACTCACGTTTGCGTATGAGGAGCCACGGCAATTGGCCGAGGAAGCCTGATACGATCGATGTTGGAAGGTAAAAAAGTCATCGTAGGCATCACCGGGAGTATTGCGGCCTATAAGGCAGCCTTCCTCGTTCGCCTGCTTATGCAGCAAGGAGCAGAAGTGAGGGTGGTGATGACTCCATCGGCTGTAAATTTCATTACACCTTTAACTTTATCTTCCCTGACGGGAAATCCAGTACATGTTCAGTTGCAGGACCAGGATACCTGGCATAGCCACATTGAGTTGGGACTATGGGCTGATCTGATGATCATAGCGCCCTGCACGGCCACCACTTTAGCAAAGATGGCGATCGGCCAGGCAGATAATTTACTGTTGGCCGTATACCTTTCACTGCGCTGTCCGGTGATGATTGCACCTGCCATGGATGTGGATATGTGGCGTCATCCATCAGTGCAACAGAATGTGCAAATTCTGGTTGGTCGCTCTCATATATTGATTCCAGTTGGCAACGGAAAACTTGCCAGCGGACTGACAGGTGAGGGGAGGATGGCAGAGCCCCAGGAGATAGTAGAGTCAGTGCAGACTTTTTTTTACAAAAACCTCACATTAAAAGGGCTTCGTGTTCTGATTACTTCCGGTCCCACCAGGGAACCATTGGATCCTGTACGTTTTTTGACAAATCGCAGCTCCGGTAAGATGGGAGCTGCTTTGGCAGAATCATTTCTGAAAATGGGGGCTGAAGTTACAATTGTTTCAGGACCGGTTGCTGAGGGCTTGTATCCTCCGAATGCGAAAGTGATACAGGTAGAAACAGCAGAAGAAATGCTGAATGCCTGTCTTGATTCAGCAGATTCGGCCGACTGGTTTGTTTTTGCTGCTGCAGTCGCTGATTACCGACCTGAGGAAGTATCTGCAGAAAAACTGAAAAAAAATCATCCTGAGTGGACAATCCGGATGGTCAAGAATCCGGATATTGCCCGGGAAATCTCTTCCAGGCGAAAAAGCCACCAGCGAATGATTGGCTTTGCCCTCGAAACAGAGCATGAACGTGAACACGCCATTCAAAAATTACATACCAAAAACCTCGATTGCATCGTTTTAAACTCACTGAAGCACCCTGGCGCAGGTTTTGAAACAGATACAAACAAAGTGACTGTTTTTTGTAATGACAAATCAGAGGTTGATATAGATTTGCGCAAGAAAAGTGAGGTGGCAGAAGGCATTGTTTCTTTTTTGATTTCAAAATATATCTGATCTATGCACAAGGGAATGACATTTGTTCTGCTGATAACATGCCTGACTGGTATTTTTTCGCAGGAGTTAAATTTTAAAGTTAACGTAGTCACGCAATCCTCCATCAATTCACTGACGAATGATCCTGCTTTTTTTGCAGATCTTGAGAAAAATCTGACCGAATTTCTAAATACTACAAAATGGACAGAAGACGAGTTTCAGGCACAGGAGCGGATCAAAGGGGCAATTCAGTTGACTATCACCGAAGAATTGCAGGCAAACGTATTTAAGGCAGAGATGGTCTGGCAGTCTGAACGGCCTGTGTTCAATTCTGCTTACAGCACTCCCCTGATTAGCCTCATCGATAAAAATGTATCTTTTACCTGGACAGGACTAAACCCACTGCTCAAAACGACCAATACTTTTTACGACAATCTGTCGGCTATATTAAGCTTTTATGTGTACTACACACTGGGTATGGATTACGAATCCTTTGCACAAAATGGTGGTGAAGCGCATTTTGTGAGTGCACAAGGCATTATAAATTCCTTGCCCTCAAATTATGTCAGAGATGATGGGTGGAAAAACGATGGCAGTACGAGAAGAAACAGATACTGGCTCATGGAGAATGTATTAAATCCGCGCATGCGTCAGTTTAGACAGGCATTTTATGAATACCACAGGCTTAGTCTTGACAAAATGTATGAAGATACCGATAAAAGCCGTGCCATTATGTTGAGTGCTCTTACCTCGATCGGACAAAGCAATATTGAGTATCCGGATACTTATTTGATTCAGATGTTGGGAGATACAAAAAAAGATGAAATTATAGAGATTTTCAAGATGGGCGATAAAGGCCAGAAATCCAAAGTAAAGGCGATTATGGTAGGTATGGATAAGGCGAAGGGTGATAAGTACGAGGTACTCAACTAACAACACCGATTGACTGTGGCCCAACAATGGAATCTTGCAATTTTTGCCTCAGGGGGTGGAAGTAATGCCCGGGCTTTAATTGAATATTTCGCCGGACACCCGTCCATTCATATCAGACTGATCATCTCCAGTCATCCTTCGGCCGGTGTTTTCCAAATTGCGGCAGAACATGCAATTCCGGCTGTGTATCTGGACAATAAGAAATTTGCTAAAATAGCTGAGGTTATGGAAGTACTCAACAAATTCCAGGTCAATTTCCTTGTTCTTGCTGGCTTCCTTAAAAAAGTTCCCGAAGCGCTCCTGGATGAATTTCCAGATAAAATAATCAATATTCACCCTTCTCTGCTCCCCGCCTATGGGGGAAAGGGTATGTATGGCCATTTTGTTCATGAGGCTGTACACCACAACAGAGAAAAATCGTCTGGCATGACAATCCATCTTGTAAATGCTCACTACGACGAGGGCAGGATCCTTTTCCAGGCTGCAATTCCCCTGAGTCCTGAAATGACTCCTGCTGATATTGCCCGAGAGGTTCTTGTATTGGAACACCGGCATTATGCTGCTGTGCTGGAAGATTATCTCGAGTCTATAGGTTGATGGTGAATCCAAATACGATTCTGTATATCTGAGATAAACATCCTGTTAAAGTTTGTTAAATTTCTATTAAATAGATTTTCAGAGAACAATATATTGTAATTTTGTTTTGTGTATCATTGACACTAACTATTTTTTTACAATAAAAACATTTCACAGGTGAGTGTAACAAAAAAAATGCAAGCAGGGAAAGGCACCTGCCAACTGACGTTTGAATTGCCGTTGGAAGTAGCACAGGGAGCAAACCAGATTCAGGTTTTAGGAGATTTCAACGACTGGAATCCGACCCAGGCTCCAGCCATGAAAAAGGGTAAGAGCGCCTACACTGCCCAGCTTAGTGTGGAAGCAGGAACGTCATATCAGTTTAAGTATCTGATTGATGGTCAGCAGTGGATGAATGACAATCAGGCAGACAGGTATGTTGCAGGCCCTTTTGGTTCCGAAAACAGCGTACTGGACGTGCCTGCAGCATCCACGGAAAAGTCAGCTGCTGCTCCTAAGGCAACAAAAAAGTTGGAAACCAAAAGTGATGCACCTACAGCGGCAGCCACTCTAGTCGCTCCAAAAGCGAAGAAAGCAGCGACAAAAAAATAATAAGCCATAGAATCATCGGGATTCATTTCGGTGACTGAGTTAGGATTTTTACCCGTGCATCAGTATATTGCGTAAAAAAACGCATATGCTAGGAAAGTTGTGTCTGGGTATTTGTTTTATGCTGCTGATTTCGGCGTGTAAGGTCACACAACACCCTGAACTTATTGTTTACAATGCGGTAGTATATACAGGTGATACGTTGTATGCCGGGGACGCTGTAGCAGTGAGAGATGGTAAGATTACAGACATAGGAACCTGGGCAGATCTACAGTCCTCCCTAGGGTCTGATACAAAGGCCATCGATGCCGGCGGTCATTTTTTGATGCCGGGTTTTATTGAAGGTCATGGTCATTATTCGGGACTGGGCTACAGCTTGATCAACCTGAACTTTTTAACATCGGGCAGTTGGGAGGAAATAGTTGAAAAGGTTAAGGTTCGTACAAAGTCCGTGCCCCAGGGGGACTGGATTGTGGGCAGAGGCTGGCACCAGGAGAAATGGGATAGCATCCCGGTTTTGAACGTACAGCACTACCCATACCACTATCGCTTATCTGAGGTTTCGCCTCATCATCCTGTTGTTTTATACCATGCCTCTGGTCATGCATTGTTTGCAAACCAAAAAGCGATGGAGTTGGCAGGCATTTCTCTGGAAACGCCTGATCCGGCAGGGGGTAGGATTGTTCGGGATGTCAACGGAAAAGCGATAGGCGTCTTTGAGGAACGAGCCATGAAAATGGTCCAGGACGCCTACAACTCATATTTGAAAACTCTGGACCAGAGAAGGTTGGATTCCGTTTGGCAGGAAGCAATTTTTCTGGCTGAGTCGGAATGTCTTAGTAAGGGCATAACATCATTTCAGGACGCGGGTAGCACATTTGACGAATTGAGACGATATGAAAAACTTGCGAATTCCGGCAAGTTGAAGGTACGTCTGTATGTGATGGCCAGAGAAAAAGCCGATGAGCTAGTGGGCCAGGTAGGCAAGTACAGGCGCATAGATGTGGGCAATCGATTTTACACCTGCCGCTCTATAAAATCTGAAGTAGATGGTGCATTGGGAGCGTTTGGTGCATGGCTGTTACAGCCTTACTCCGATAAGCCTGGCTTTTATGGGCAGAATACAACAGATATTTACGATGTCAAAAAAATTGCCGATGCCGCCATCCGCGAAGACATGCAGTTTTGTGTCCATGCTATTGGAGATCGAGCGAACAGGGTAGTTCTGGATGTTTATGAAGGTTTAATGGATCAGTACGGTGAAAAAGACGATTTGCGCTGGCGTATAGAACATGCACAACATTTAGATACGGCCGACATACCCCGCTTTGCCAGAAGAAAGATCATTGCTTCCATGCAGGGCATACACTGTACTTCCGATGCACCTTTTGTGGTGAGTCGACTTGGGCAGACAAGATCGCGGCTGGGTGCCTATGCCTGGAGGTCACTTTTAGACAATGGTGTAATTATTGCCAATGGCACAGATGCGCCTGTAGAAGATGTAGACCCGCTGAAAAGCTTCTTTGCTTCAGTGACACGACGCAGAGAAGACAGTGGACTCGTTTTCTTTGCTGAACAAAAAATGACCCGTGAGGAGGCACTTCGGTCCTACACTGCAGGCAATGCGTTTGCCGCTTTTGAGGAGTCGTGGAAAGGGACTCTGACTCCAGGAAAAGTGGCGGATATGGTGCTGTTATCGAATGACCTTAGGACTTGCAGTGACGACGATATTTTGAAAACAAAGGTTTTGCTGACAATCACTGACGGCAAAATCAGGTATGATCGCAACAGGCCCAAATAAACCACAGATTATCCTGTAATCAGGTTGACAAATGTAAATTGCGTGTATTATGGCAAAGAAAAAATGGCATCAGTTTATTCCCCACCCTGTTGTGATGCTGTTTGGCATGTTATGCCTTGCAGCAATACTCAGTCACTTGATTCCAGCGGGTGAGTTTGAAAGAATTTTGGTGGATGGCAGAGAACGGGTGGTGCCTGGCTCATATTCACTGACTTCTTCAACGCCCCTTTCTGTTTTTGAAATGTTTTTAGCCATCCCCACCGGATTTAAAACCGCCATTGACATCATTTTTATCGTTCTTGCCAGCGGAATTATGTTTGGCTTCATGGAAGAGTCCGGTGCTATCGAAAATGTGATTGGCACGCTCGTCAGATCACTGGGCGCGGACAACAAGGCTTTTTTGATCGTGCTGATGACTTTCATTTTCGGATCAATGGGTGTATTTGTGGGCTATGAAAACAACATTGCGCTTGTACCCATCGCCTGCGTCCTGTCATTGGCCATAGGCAGTGATTTGATGCTGGCGGCAGGCCTTTCAGTGGCTGCTATAACCGTGGGATTTGGTACATCTCCGTTTAATCCCTACACCATCGGAACAGGTCAGCGTATTGCGGAGCTTCCTTTATATTCAGGAGCTTGGCTCAGAGGCATCCTTTGCCTTGTCTCCTTGTCTGTATTGGCATGGTATAATGTCAGGTATTATCAGAAAATACGCCGTAACCCCTCTGCCAGCCTGGCATTGGACCTCGATACCTCGGGATTTGCATTGTCCCGGCCGCTGGAGTCTTATACAATGAAAGGAAAGGATATTGCAGTATTTGGTGCATTTTCTTCAGGCATTCTAGTGATTCTTTGGGGGGTATTCACCCACCACTGGTTTATCAATCAGATCTCTGCTGTTTTTTGTATTTTGGTGGTGGTCATCGGACTCATTACCCGGAAATCTGCTGCGGAATTTGGCAGGATTACGCTAAAATCTGTGGCTTTGGTTGCGCCAGGAGCGTTTATGGTTGGTTTGGCCACATCAGTGAAAGCTGCACTTGAGGCTGGGAAGATCAGCGATACCATTGCTTATTTTCTAGCTGAAAGCCTGTCGGGTTTGCCCCTGACTCTGGCAGCTGTTGCCATGACAGTGGGTCAAACCTTTATGAACTTTATCATTCCATCAGGAAGTGGACAGGCGCTGGCTACTTTGCCGGTTTTGTTGCCGGTAGGTGAATTGATCGGGATGACCAGACAAACCACCATCCTGGCATTTCAGGTGGGAGATGGTGTATCTAATCTGATCAATCCAGCATTGGGGGGCATTGTAGCCATGCTTTCACTTTGCAGAATACCTTTTGACAGGTGGCTGCAGTTTATTCTTCCCTTATTTCTGATTGTCTGGGTCATTTCGATCATCACTGTAGTAGCCAGTGTGTATCTTGGATATGGTCCTTTTTAATCGGATCATGGGGTAAATTTGTAACCCACTCCCCGTATAGAATGAAAAAATCTGGGTTCCCGGGGATCGTCTTCAAAATATTTTCGGAAAGAAAGTATAAAATTATCAATCGTCCGGGTTGATGGGTATACATCGTAGCCCCAGACCGTTTGCAGGATCTGATTTCTGGACACGACTTCATTCTGACGATCAATCAGGAGCCGTAGTAAGAGTGCTTCCTTTTTTGTGAGATGAAAAAGCCCCCTTGTACCTGAAATTTCATACTTTTTGAAGTCTATTCTGGTCTTTCCTATAGAGTACAAATCCAGTTCCTGTAAGGCTCCGGTTTGCGTGCGTTGAAGTAGCTTACGTACCCTGAGCAACAGTTCCTCCAGGTGAAAAGGCTTAGTCAGATAATCATCCGCGCCAGTTTTTAAGCCAAGAATTCTGTCATAGGGAGTATCCTTCGCAGATAAAATCATGATAGCAACATCTCTGTTTTGCAGGCGAACCTGCTCGCAAATGGAAATACCATCTACGTCGGGCAACATAATATCCAGTATGAGCAAATCAAAATGTTGCTGGCTGACGTATTCTAATGCCTTTTTACCGCTTTCTGTGGCAACAACCTCAAATTGTTCCAGTTCGAGATTCATCGCAATGGCCTTCCTGATATTTTCTTCGTCTTCCACCAACAAAATTCTATGCATCGTTGATTGTTTTATTTGTGATCATTGATATGTATCATTTATCCAGTTTACCATTTTTTTGTTAGTCAAAGGTGTCAGGAGCACAGAACGAGTGAATATTCCTGAAGCCTATTCTGTGTGCTCTTTTTATGATGACTGAATCTTCGGCAGCATGATAGTAAACACCGTTCCTTCGGGTTGGTTCGGATATACCTTGATTGTCCCCTTATGAGCATGAACTATTTTTTGAACAATAAACAAGCCAAGTCCTGTTCCCTTGGTCTTTCTGGTTTCTTCGTTGCCCACACGGTAAAATTGATCAAAAATACGCTCCCTTTCCTTTTCAGGAATACCGATACCTGCATCAGTAATACTCATCCTCACATCACTTTGATGTTCCTCTAACCTAAGGTCAATTTGTGGTTTTTTACCAGAATATTTGATGGCATTTTCTAGCAGATTGCTGCACATCGACTGGAAAGCCATTTTGTCAGTCTGGCATTTTACGCCTGAAGACGGACAATCTACTTGAATGCTGGCCTCTGGATACTGTTGTCTGAAATGATCCACCTGGGTCTGGATTAAAGGACAAAGGTCAATGGTCTCAAAAAAGTATTGATAGCCAGCATTTATTCTGGAAGCAATCAGAATGTTGTCAACAAGATTGCCAAGTCGATCACTTTCGTATAAAATGCCTGATTTTAGTTCGCCGGCCTTTTCCTCACTCAACTTTCGTTTCATCAGCGTTTCCGTCAGCAAACGGATAGAGGCAATCGGAGTTTTTAATTCATGGGTGATGGAAAGCAAAAAGTTTTTCTCTTTTTGAGATTGTATGACTTCTCGAGTATGAGCACGCTGGATAAACCACATGCCTGCAATGAGTGACAGTCCGAATACCAGTCCTTCACCCCAGATCATCAGCCTGTTGCTTTCAAAATCTTTTTGAACTTCTCCCAGCTGTAACTTTAGGGTATCTTTGGGTGATAAAACCTGCATTTGGATCAGCTCTTTGTTTTTTTCAAAGATGAGCTTGTTGTTTCTGGAAAGGAGGATCGTCCACCATACCAGTGCCATCAACATGTACACCATGACTCCGTAGGAAAGAAACTTCATTGACTTTTTTTTAACACACTTCGTTTTGCGCGATACGTATATTCTAAACTGAATTCTGGAAAGAAAGATTTCCAAATGGTTTGGTTCATTCTTCCAGCTTTTAATTCGCACTGCAATTTACCGGAAAAGGATTTTTTTTCGGTTAGAACAGGAACGAAAGTCCTAAATTATGCATAAATCACATTTTTTTTAGAAAATATCCGAAATTGGCACAGTTATTTCAACCTTATTCAGGATTAGTCTCTCTGAAATGCACTTACATGATTCAATAAGTCGGTTGTATGGAATGTTGATGAAGCACGGCATGGTGTCTATACACCAGCTAGGTTTATTTTCATTGCAAAAAACTTCGGCTGAATTTATTGAAAGTGGCACAAGGTTGACTCCTCCGACTACACGCCTGGTCTATACTGCTGCGGAAAATGTAGCATACTCATTGTGTACGTTGCTAATGGAAGAAGGGGAAGCACCGGATGCTGCAAGCAGCGCAGAGAACACACTTTCTCAATGGTTCGTGTTGCTGAGGGAGAGGGGAGAGGAGGCTCTGCTACCAGGCTTTGGGAGGTTTACAACAGAGGAGTTTGTTCCTCTGTCATCTGAATGGTTTAATGCGTACCATGGTATGCAAATTGTTGAGGTTCCAAAGGTGTCTTTACAAACTGCTGAGGCTAAACTTGTTGCTCCAGAACCTGATCCCAGTCAATTTGTAGCAAAGCCATTTTGGAAATCTTCTTTTTTTTGGATTTCTGCAGTAATTATTTTGTTTTTGGTGGTGTTAGCTGTCTTTTTGATGCCTCATGCTCCTTCTGACTCCTCAATGCCTGAGCCCGTGCGTAAGACCCGGATCATTGACACGCGAGATAGCCTGACAGGGGATGCAGCGGCAGGTAAAACGGATTCGTATGGGCAAAGTCTTTCTGCAAATCAATCCTCGACCGATGCCAGTTCACTTCAGTGCACTATCATAGTAGGAGCCTTTAAACAAGGTGATAATGCGGAAAAAATGAAACAAAAAATCTTGAAGGAGGGCTATCCGATCTTTGAAGAAAAACACAATGGCCTGACACGGGTAGGTGTGATACTTGAATGTGATCAACAAGAGCCCGAAATTGCTAAGGCGGCTGCAAGAAAATTCAATCAGGAGGCATGGCTTTTACGTCATGAATGATGTTGCGCATTTCAGGTTCGCAGTTACTTCTGGGATTAGAATCACTTGACACGTTCCCAAAGTAAAGTAGTATAAAAAAGAAAGCCGGACACAAAGGTCCGGCTTTCTCATTCATTTGGTAAAGGTACTTAATTGAAAGTATATCTGATACCAAGCTGTGCCTGCCAAACGTTATCTACTGTGATTGACTTTCTGAATGAGTCTTTCAACAATACTGTCTGGCCGTCTACAACCTGCGTTGTAAATCTGTATGAAGGTACACCATTGGCATCCACTGCAGCAACTGCGAGTGGTGTTGCAATTCCAAATGCACCAGTTGTAGATACATTACCTACACCCCAGCTATTGTTCAGCAGGTTGCCGAAGTTAAGCATGTCCAATCTGATCTGGAGGTTGTTTTTCTTGCCACCAACTTTCAGATAGATATCCTGTGCAATGGTTAGGTCAAATCGAGTCAACCATGGCAAAGCGTCGCCATTTCTGTCCACAATTTGTCCTCTCTTGCTGCTCAGGTAAGGGTTGTTGTCTACAAATATGTCAAGAGCTGCCTGCTGCTCAGCAGGTGTGAAAGTTTTTGCTGTTGCACCTGAACCTACAGTCAGTGGCGCAAAAACCAGGTCAGCTCCTTTGTTAGGAATAAAAATCAGGTCATTGTTTTGACCATCACCATTCATATCATTGCCATATGCATAGCTGATAGGAGCTCCGGAACTGGATATCATACCCAGTGAGATGGAAGTTCCGCCACCGAAGTCACTTCCGTAATCCAATTTATAATTGAGAAAACCAACAACTCTGTGCTGTAAGAACTGATCGCTGATTGATTCCTGCAAGTAATTCTGTCCCAAGGATGTGACAATATTTGCCTGAACTGTACTACCGACTGACTGGATGTCACGGGCATCTCCATAGGTGTAGCCGATAAATCCACCTACGCCATTTTCAGCAGATTTTTCCAGTTTTCCAGTAAATGTGTATGAGTATCCCTTGTCAGTGTTTCTCAGTACAAACACGTTTGTTGTGGCTGCATTGATCAAACGGCTGCTTGGGAATCTGTCTCTGGTGTCAGGTCCTGAGAACTTTCTGTCTGGTGCCTTCAGGTTGGCATCAATATAGCGCAATGCCTGTAATGTCTTGTTGTAAATACCTTCCACTGTCAGGTTTAATCCATAAGGGAGTTTTTTGTCAAACGCAAGACTTGTCTTCCAGACTGAAGGATACTTCAGGTCTTCTGAAGATGCATTGATGACATAAGGAGGCAATTTTGTAATATCAGTTGTAGTAGGTATAAACTTGCTAGGATCTGTTGTAAACGGATAAGCCTTCGTATTATCAGCTCTAATCACGGCGGTGTTAACACCATTGTTTCCTAACTGATTAGACACAAGAACCTGTGGGATTCTTGAAACAAAGATTCCCGTTCCTCCACGGACCTGGAAGCTTCTGTCTTCACTGAGGTCATAATTGAATCCGAGTCTTGGAGACAGTAATACAGCTGCCTTAGGGAAGGCACCAGTATTTACTTTCAGATCATTTCCGTTTTCATCCTTGTAGGTCAGAGCGGCAACAACTGGGTTGTAAAAGTCTTCAGCTGTTGAATTGTCATACGCGATATAATCAGCTCTAACACCTAAGGTCAATTTCAGTTTGTCGTTTACAGTAAATTCATCCTGAGCATATCCTGACCATGTTGAGGTCTTCAACACCTGGAGAGGCTCGGCACCATCCGGCAACAGAGAGTATCTGAGGTTATAGCGTGCGAGTTCGACAGGTGAAGTTGCATTGGTTGGGTCATTGATAAACTGAAGTGCAGCGGTTTTGAAGTCTGCGATAGACTTATACACATATACACCCTGTGAAGAAGGGAAAAATACGTTGTTTGATTTGAAATATTCAAACGAAGCTCCGAATGTCATTTGGTGTTTGCCCGTGAAGTAAGACAAGTTATTTGTGACGTTCAGTGTTGAATAGTTCAGCTTGTTATTAGGCGTAAATGGATCAAATCCAATTGAAGTATAGGTACTTCCATCTTTCAGAATGTCAATCGTTGGGAATAAGTCTGTCTTGTATTTTCTATCTTCAATCTGCCTGTTATAACCCACAATCAAATTGTTAGACAGATTAGACTTCAGGATAGAGTTGAGTTCGAGTGCGATGGAACGAGTATTATCCTGGATGATGTATCCTGTATTTTCCGGAGAAATTGCCAGGGATCTGTTCGTTCTGTTTCCGTTTCCGGCAGTATTGGAGCTATTACTATCAGAAATTCTCTGACCTGACTCAGAATTATGGTGAGAGTATCGAAGAGCCAGCTTATGTTTTTCATTGATGTTGTAATCCAGACGGACCAGGCCTTTATTGCTGATTACATTGTTGTTAAAGCCATCAAATGCACCTAAGTCTCTGTTAAAGTTGGTCTTCATGAAATTGGATAAATCCAACATATCCTCCTCCGTTAC
>JAJTEZ010000168.1 GCA_021298335.1 Saprospiraceae bacterium
CTGTTGTTACTGCCCATGACGGTCAGGCAGATTTTTATTGCTGCCATCGGTTTGCGTTGCCTTCTTTTTTGGGGCATGCCGCACATGTCTGATGATATTTTCAGATTTATCTGGGTTGGCTACATTACACTTTCTGGCCACAGTCCTTATGGCATTCTGCCTGCTGATGCTCTGAAGGCTGGTTGGCAAGGTGTAAGCAAGTCTATTTTTGAACAGATGAACTCTCCTGGCTATTACACTGTATACCCCCCCGTATCACAATGTTATTATGCTCTTACTGCACTGGGAGGTGAGCTATCCTGGTCAGTACTTATCCTTCGAATTTTGCTTACAGTCACTGAAATCACCGGACTTTGGTATGTGATAAGGTTGTTGAGGCATTGGCATAAACCGATTCATTGGGCGGCTATTTTCATCTTAAACCCCCTGGTGTTGCTGGAAGGCACCGGCAACCTACATTTTGAACCCGCCATGTTTTCATTACTTGCGATTTCCATGTATCAAATGGAGAGGGGGCGATGGAAAACGGCGGCATTCTGGTTTGCTGTTTCTATCGGGCTTAAATTGTTGCCTTTGATGCTGCTGCCCTGGTTGTGGCTTCGTTGCGACCGGCTTCAAAAAAAGGTGTTTTTTACACAACTTGGAGTTTGGTTGCTGGTGATCTTTTGTCCGCTTTTGATAGCTCCGGGCTTATGGGGCATGGGAAAAAGTGTGGGACTATATTTTCAAAATTTTGAGTTTAATGCCTCGGTGTACTTTCTTATCAGGGAACTTGTGAGTCTCTACACCGGTTACAATGCGATTGCCTGGATTGGACCGGTTCTTGGATTCCTGGCTGCCATGTGTATTTGCACACTCGCCTATCTGTGGCGGAGGCTGCCGCTATCCGATGTGGGCCGTTTTGGACTGGCTGCCTGGACAATTTATTTACTCCTGGCTACCACAGTGCACCCCTGGTATGCGATAGGTCCACTTTTTTTTGGTCTTTTCACGGGTAGAATCTATACTGTGTTCTGGAGCTGGCTGGTGCTATTTTCGTATACCCTATACGGTAATCTAGAAAACACGCAATGGAATGCCTGGATTTTTCTGGAGTATTTGCTGCTTGGGGGAATGATGCTGGGGGAGAAATACATTGGGCTACCAATCAATTTTACGAAACAAATAAAAGAAAAATAATTTCGTATTAAATTGATTATCTATTACTTACTACCAAATCACAGAAATTACACTTCTGGCAGGACAAACCACTGTGATCTGCTGATCCTGATGCAATAAACAGATTGTTTGGTTGGCGGACTGATCATTCAGCAAAATCACACCCAGCCTGCCATCGGGCCGACGGAAGGCCACATTAGGAATGTGTTCTGACATACTGGAACCGATGCGCACAGAACCTACCGGGGCGGCAATAGCAGCATGCGCAATGATGTAGTAACTCACATTCCGGACTATGTCATCCTCCTCGATGGTGACAGCACCCCTACATTTGTCGCATCCTCCGGGAGTGTGTGGTTGCCATTGTGCATCACTGGCCAGATTCCATTCCAGTACCCACTTGCTCCAGTTTCGGGTCGCGCCAATGATAACATTGCGCATATGCCAGCGCAAATCTTCGTCAAAGGATCCGTCACCGGAAGTCCATTGCTCTGTAAAATAAAGATTTTTATCAGCAAAAGCATTATGTAGCTGGCTTAAGGCAGCGATATCGCCGGCATAGAGGTGAAACGCTGTTCCATCAATATACGGGTTAGCAAAGGAATCTCTCAAAACAGTGAGCGGATATTCAGCGTGGTCACAATTGTGGTCCCAAATGATGATTCGGGTATCCAGCTTTCTGGCAGCAAAAGCAGGTCCGAGAAATTTTCCTACAAAACGGGCCTGTTCCGAAGCGTTCATGACCATGCTGGGATTATTTCCCCCATGTTCCGGTTCGTTTTGAACGGTGACTGCGTAGATGGGTATGCCTTGCCGGGCCATTGCCTCAATGTATTTTGTAAAATACCGTGCATAGCTTGCATAGTATTCCGGAAGCAGTCTGCCACCCACAGATTGTCGATTCGATTTCATCCAAAGTGGTGCGGTCCAGGGCGAGGCCATAATCTTCAGATCCGGTCGAATGGAAAGGATTTGTTTGAGCCAAAACCATCCATTTCTTGAAACACCACGTTGGAATCCAGGGTGATGGTATAAAAGGTGTCCTTACAAGGCAGAGTGTCCAAAACTTCAGCCTGCAATCGTCTTGACTGGTCACCGCATGTGATCAGACAAGCTGCGGTTTTGGACTGCGCCATCATCACTGTCTGACCATGAAAGATGAAGATACCTATGCATACATTCAGGATTCGGTGAATTGACGTCATGACATACAGTTTTTTACTATTCCATTTCCTGCTGGATCAATTGTCGGCGTGCATCAACATAGGCGCGCCATTTTTCAACCACCTGAGAAAAATCAGAAGGGAATGCAGATTCAAAAAGCAATTTTTCACCGGTGACAGGGTGAATAAAACCTAAGGAACGGGCATGAAGCGCCTGTCGTGGCATGATTTCAAAACAATTTTCGACAAACTGACGGTACTTTGTGTAAATGGTTCCTTTGAGGATGCGATTGCCACCATACCGCTCATCCTGGAACAGCGTATGACCTTTCCATTTCATGTGTACACGAATCTGATGTGTGCGGCCTGTTTCAAGTTTGCATTTTACGAGAGTTACATAGTAAAAGCGCTCCATGACCTCAAAATGCGTCACCGCGTGCTTTCCAGCCTCGCCTTCCGGGTAGACAGTCATCAATTGACGCTCCCGCTCGTGACGACCGATATTGCCCGTAATTGTGCCATGGTCTTCCTCGATATTGCCCCAGACCAGTGCGATGTATTCCCTGTCGATGGTATGATCGTAAAACTGCTTGGCGAGATGAGCCATGGCAAATTCGTTTTTCGCGATGAGTATCAGTCCAGAGGTATCCTTGTCTATGCGGTGTACAAGTCCGGGTCTGTCGGCCGCATTTCCGGGCATGACGGGCAATCCTTTACTCCCTGTCTTTTTTTGATGCTGAAAATGCCACAACAAAGCATTGACCAGCGTACCTGAGTGATGTCCGACGCCGGGATGAACCACCAATCCAGCCGGTTTATTGATCACCATGAGATGTTCATCCTCAAAATAAATGTCCAGTGGAATATGTTCCGGTTCAAGCGTCTGCTCCTGTATGGGATCACGGGGTAAAACCAACGAAATTTCATCGCTCGGACGCACTTTATAATTGGATTTTACGACCTTTCCCTGTACGAGAATACAACCTGCATCGATGGCCTTTTGGACTCTGTTTCGGGATACTTTCTCCAGTCGTTCGAAGAGAAACTTATCGATGCGCAATGATGCCTGCCCCGGATCACAAATGATGCGCTGGTGTTCAAACAATTCGTCTGAGGGTTCGAGATCAGAGATTTTAATTGCTGCCATCGTGATTTTGGTTCTCTAATTTGATAAATATGCCCAGATCAAAGCGCAACACATCGGTAGTGCTGCTTGTGAGCCGGAACAAATCCAATGAACTTGTAACCGCCTGACTACCCTCGGCAGGAATGTAATATCGCGTACTGAGTCCGGGCAGGTATTGTAACCTGCTTTGCACAAAGAAAGTTTCAGAAATCATCAGGTGAAGTCCTGCAGCAGCACCATACGAGGGAGACAGGCTTCCTTGTTCGAAGAATCCGTCACTGACATCAGTCTGCTCCGTCAGTGTTGCCGTGGTGTGGGTAAACAACCATTTGGCACCCGCAAATGCTTCCAGAAAAACATCTACATTGTGCGCGTGCACACCCGGATAAAACCGGCATTTGGCAGCCATACCCAGCATACTGGAAGTCGTCGAGTAATCCACCTCGACCTCTCTGAAATCAATCCACTCCAAAAGTCGCGCACGCCTTCTACCCAGAGAGAAATAGGATAACTCCCCTCCGATAAGCACCGGACTTCCCGGACTGAGTTGCGATAAAAAGCCCAGCTGTCCGCCAGCCCTGAGATTTGGAACCTTACGACCAAAAAAGCCAACAGGCTGATTCAGACTCAGGCTGGCATCGATATACTGCAGGCGAGATTGCCCAAAAAGGCCATTCTCCCAAATCACCATAGCGAGAAGGAAAAGAAGAGAAACAAAAATAAACCGGAGCCGCATGATGGAGTACATGAGATAAAAGGATTCAGCCCTACAAAGGTACAACATGTCTGCCGAACAATTCAGTCAGTCTTACGGTGTGTGGCCCTTCAGATTTCTGCCGATTTCGTATCTTTGCATTTCAAAGCAACGTATGGCACAAAAAAAACATTCTCTGGCATCACTATGTGTGAGAGAATACGAAGACAATAAGTCCACAAGACCTCATCAACTGCCCATCTATGCCACTTCTTCTTTTGCATTTGAAACAATGGAAGAGGGCATTGACATTTTTACCGGAAAGCAGACCGGACATGTTTACGGTAGGTATGGCAATCCCACCATTGACACTGTTGGACAAAAACTGGCAGATCTGGAGTTATATGGGACAGGACTCTCCGGGTACGGCTTTCTGACAAGCAGTGGCATGGCAGCTATTTCCACACTGATTTTGGCACTGCTCAAACAAGGCGATGGCATCCTGACACAAGCGGATTTATATGGTGGTACGACAGAGTTGTTTTCCAAAGTATTGTCTCAGGCAGGTATACAGCCCACTTATATTGACCTGAACGATCTGGATCGAGTGGAAGGCATTCTCAGCCAAAACAGGTCAGTTCGGCTCATCTATATGGAAACACCCGCCAACCCGACCATGCGCTGTGTGGATATCCTTGCACTGTCACGTCTTGCACACAAATATGGAATCCTGACAGTGGTAGACAATACATTTTGCACGCCATTGATCCAGCAACCCCTCAGTCTGGGAGCAGATTTTGTGATACATTCCACCACAAAATATCTGAATGGTCACGGAAATTCCATTGCAGGCGTCATCATAGGGCATGATGAAAAAATGAAAAAGCAAATCTGGACCACGCTGAAGCTGGTCGGATCCACATGCAATCCGTGGGATGCCTGGTTGATCAACAACGGCCTGAAAACACTGGCACTGCGCATGGAAAAGCACTCGGCCAATGCCATGGAAATTGCGAGGGTACTGGCAGGGCATTCCAGAATCCGACGGGTCAATTATTGCGGTCTTGAGGACCATGCGTCGCACGAAATCGCCCGCAGGCAAATGAAATCGTTCGGGGGCATGCTCAGCTTTGAAGTGGATGGAACGTTGAAACAAGTACTGGAGGTATTGAATAAACTGCAGTTTTGTACAATGGCCCCTACGCTGGGTGATGTAGATACACTGGTGTTGCACCCGGCGACAAGTTCACACCTCAACATCGACAAGGCCACGAGAGAAGCACAGGGTATTACTGACGGACTGGTAAGACTCAGTGTAGGCATCGAACAGGTCGAAGATATTCTCGAAGATTTACAACAAGCACTGTCATGAAGGAAAAAATAGCCCTTGTATTTGGTGGCTCCGGTCTCGTGGGCAGCGCCTTGCTCCGCAAACTGGCTAAAGCACCGGAATATTCAAAAGTTCTTTCCTTTTTGAGGAAGCCTTCCGGTCAACGGCTTAAGAATGTAGAGGAAGTCATCATTGATTTTGAACGACCGGAATCATACAAGCACCTGCTCCAGGGCGCAGACCTGTATATTTGCCTTGGCACCACACTGGCCCGGGCTGGTTCAAGGGCAGCCTTTTATAAAGTTGACCACGATTATATCGTTGAAGTAGCTGGCATTGCATCTCAACAAGGGGTCAAAAACCTGTGTCTGATTTCTGCTATTGGATCTGACAAACGTTCCTGGATCTATTATTCGAAAGTAAAAGGGCAAACCGAAGAAGAAGTGGTACGAATGCCCTTTGAGTCCATTCATATACTGAGGCCGGCATTATTGCTGGGCAACAGAAAAGAATTCAGGGCCGGTGAACGACTCGCTGTGATACTGAGTGAGCGCTTTCCCTGGTTGTATGGTGGCCCTTTTGCCAAATACAGGGCTATCTCAGATGAGACTGTGGCCAATGCCATGATTCATGTGATCAATAATGGAAAAAAAGGCATTTTTTATTATGAATCTGTCTCTTTGCACGACTTGGGTGCGATGGAGCAACAAAACAATGGGTAGTGAAGCAAAAAGTGGTAAAATCATCCGTCATTGAACTGGAAATAGGGCTAAACGAGCAAAAACACCCGGAAACCATCATCTGGAAATCGACAGACAACCCTTCAGCAACCGGAAGCACAGAATGCAAGGCTATGTTATTGTCTTTGTTTGATAAGGAGTATAAGGATACGTTCAAAATTGATCTTTGGACCACGGAAATGCAGGTGGTAGAGATGGATCGGTTTATGTTCCAGACCCTGCGCTCACTGGCTGACACATACTTTAAAGCGACCAACAACAGGCAGTTGGCCAATGATATGCAATTGTTTGTGGATTATTTTGGAAAAGAGACGGGCATACTTTCGTCGGATGACACCAACACCGAGGGATAAGCCACAACCTATTGATTATTACCCTTCAAGCCCCACAAGCACAGACGCTTCTTCCAGCTGCAGAGTACAGGTCACCCTGTCCTGCTCAAACTTAGGTTGTCGGATCACGATGCGCTCGACTTCCGGAATCAGAGAAATGTGATTTCCTGCAATTTTGAATTCTGGCATGGAGGACAAAATTCGCTCCAGAAATGGCCTGGGATCGAAAGGGAAAAATTGCCGGATCTGAGTTGCTAGGAAATTTTCAATGAGAGGAGCTGATAATTTATAGATGAGTTGAGTAGGTGCAAGATCAATCTGCACATCGTCTGCATACCATTTCTGCTGTTGGAGGTGAAGTCTCGGCTGACAAGTCAAGCAATCATGTCGAGCTTGATTTCCAGTTGTTGCTGATAGCCCAGAGAAACTCCCGATAATTCGACCTTTTTGCCGCCGATGTCGAGGCCATTGAGATAATCTGCCAGCAACTCAGCCAGCCCCTCGTAGGAATATTCCAGTTCAATTTGTTGTGTGGGTGATGTGATGCCTGTATTTACCCAATAAAAGCGACTTTTCTGCTGTACGCCAAATGGAATTTCCTTGTCCGAAACTTTTACTCCCAGTTCAAGCCATAAATCCAGCAGGATTTCATCGGTGGTATCCATCATGCTATTGGCTAGGATCTGAAAAACACAGACATTGACAAACAGATCAGGCTGGCTATGGATTAGCTTGTTATGGGCATACTGGGCGATCGATTGAGAGATGAGCTCCTGAAGATGGAGTTGTTTGGACAGCTCCTCATCCATTGTGTGGATCCAGCTGGCGGACAAGTGGCGGATCATGCAGTCTGCCAGTGATTCGACAGGTACATCCATGGTGCCCAACTGTATGCTTGGAGCCACAGACCAATGGTAGCCTACCAATTCAGTTTTGGGAGACACATCCATGTCTTCAGAGATGTGCAGCATTGTACTCAGGTGTATGGCAATTTCGCCCGTGCCCTCGATGGAAAACAGACCCGCCGGCTTGACAAACTGAAACCTGACCGGAACAATATACGAAAGCTTCTGGCCGACACCCTGGATAGAAAGTTGGTCCTTGTCTCCCAATGAAAGTGTCAGCTTCATGCCATCAACCTGCAAAACCCGGCCATCCAAATCATGCAGCACCTGACTAAACAGGTCATATAAGGTGTTTTTAGAGAGTCGAAAAGTGACTTGCAATAAATTTTCCTGTTGTGTGTGCATGTTGCTTTCCAGATTTATACGCAAATATATTATATTTTTTTATAATGTATAACTTTTGATTACAAAAGAATCAGAAAACATAAAAAATGAATGAGTTCCACAGAAATTCGGTTTGCAAGGATTATTGGGTCGATGGAGAGTAAAAAACGGAAAAGTTGTCTATTTTCGTGGTGAATAAAATCAAAAACCATGGACCGCAAAGTAAGATCGTTGTTTTCACCTGCATTTATCGTGTTTATCCTGAGCCTTTTCACCATTCAGCCTCAGGCTGTAGGTCAGGTGCAGTCAGCTGCCGACTTCACTTCACTACTCCAATCTCTGGAATATAGGAACATCGGTCCTTTCAGAGGGGGAAGGTCGTGTGCGGTGACGGGCGTTGCCGGAAAACCGAACCTGTTTTACTTCGGCGCTACGGGAGGGGGTGTCTGGAAAACGACAAATGGGGGAAGGACCTGGTCGAATATTTCTGATGGCTATTTTGGAGGATCTATTGGCAGTCTTACTGTGGCCCCCTCAGATCCGAACGTGATTTATGTGGGTGGTGGCGAAAAAACTGTCCGCGGCAATGTTTCCTACGGCTGGGGCCTCTGGAAAACGGAAGATGCCGGTGTATCCTGGACATCGTGCGGCATGGAAAAATCGCGTCATATAGCCCGTGTGAGGGTACATCCAACCAATCCGGACATCGTTTATGCAGCAGTGCTGGGTGATTTGTACCAGGATAGTGCAGAAAGAGGGGTGTACAAAAGTATTGACGGCGGCAAAACATGGAAGAAAACTCTGTATGCCAATGCTTCTTCAGGGGCAGTAGATTTGTGTATTGACCCGGCAAACCACCGCATCATCTACGCAACCACTTGGAATGTGCGGCGCACACCTTATAGCCTTTCCAGTGGTGGTGATGGCTCTGCACTCCAGAAAAGTACCGATAGTGGAGAAACCAGGACAAATATTTCGTCGAATGAGGGCTTAACCAAAGGTGTCTGGGGCATTGCAGG
>JAJTEZ010000169.1 GCA_021298335.1 Saprospiraceae bacterium
TACGGTATGACAGACAATTGTCATAGAAACCGCACTGAATTTGAAGGGTACCCACGTACTTTCTCAAGTTTTTATGAGATGGCACTTGAAAATGCATGGTCACGTGTACCATTAGGAGTACACTTCAGGATGGATGCTGAAGAGGGTATGAGATATGGTACAGAAATAGGACGTACTGTCAACAAACTTCCCTGGAAGAAGTAATGAAATAGAAAGGGCCTAATTTGGCCCTTTTTTTTTGTCAATTCAAAATAATAGAGCAGTATGCGCAGCTTTATTTTTATAATTATAACGATTGTCTTTATTCTTCCATCATGTAAGAAACAATCATCTACCGATCAGTCGTCGGACGCTGTGGTAGAGGAAAGAGAGAATTACGGCACTGGACAAACGTCCCGGACCTATACTCGTGTGAATGGTCAGATCGAAGGAAAAATGACGGATTATTATCCTTCAGGTGCTATCAAGGGAGAGCGTTGGTTTGTGACTAATCAGCAGCACGGGAAAACCACTCTGTATTATGAAGGAGGGCAAATCAAAGAGGTACAGTATTACATTCATGGAAAGAGGACTGGCGGAGACACACTTTTTTATGAAACCGGAAAGTTGCAGTATGTCAGTGAGTTTAAGGAGGATAAAAAGAATGGATACCTGCGCAAATGGGATGAGGAGGGAAAGTTGATCTATGAGGCTCGTTTTGTCAATGATTCCCTGACTGAAGTGATGGGTCAGTCTTTGCAAAAGAATGAAAGATGAAGTGGATTTTACGTTTGAATGGTATACTGGAAGCTTTGGCAGGTTTGGTTTTGTTGATCAAACCAGAAGTGTTGCTTATGGCTGAAAAGTCTGAGGCAGAGACATTGATTCTTGCCAAACTTTATGGTATCCTGGCATTTTTTTTTGGTATCATCAGCCTTGTTTTGGCTACAGGAGTAGAATATAGCCTGATGATGGGCGAATTGTACTTGCTATCATTGCCTTTCATTTTTGTGTTGGCTTGTACATGCATGGTGTATTTGTACAACACATTACACCACATCCTGGCGCAGCCATACTTCACATAGGGTTAGCTGTGGTATTTTTAGCAATGTACATGAAGGAAAAAAGTAAATTTGAAGCAGTATGAACAGCCAATTGCCTCAGCTATTGGACATACTCACTCTCGAGCAGGTGACTGAAAATTCTTTTCGGGGCAAAAACCTATTTATCGGGAGTCCGAATGTGTATGGTGGTCAGGTCCTCGCACAGGCACTTGCTGCCGCATCGAAGACCATTCTTGATGGAAAAATTCTGCATTCTATGCACTGTTATTTTATTCACCCGGGAGATAATGACCACGACATACTGTATACTGTTGAGACAATTAAGGAAGGGAGGAGTTTCAATACGCGAAGGGTGGTGGGTTCTCAAAAGGGCAAGGATATTTTTATAATGTCTGCATCCTATCAGAAGCCCGAAGACGGCATTACCCACCAGGCTTCCATGCCGAATGTTGCGCGACCCGAGTCGCTGACTTCTTTTTCAGAATTATTTGCAGAATTTTCGGCGCGGTTCAACATTCAGCCTCGGGGGATTTTTTCGTCTTCCGGGCCATTTATTTTTCATCCGGTCGAACATTACGATCCGTTTCAACCCCGCATCAGACCTGCCTTAAATCACACCTGGTTCAAGACCAACGGTAGCTTGCCTGACGATCCGCAACTACATTTAACGACACTGGCATATGCTTCAGATTTTAATCTTTTGATTACTGCGCTGTTTCCGCATGGATTATCTTTTTTTACGACACCCATGCAAATTGCAAGCCTTGATCACTCCATGTGGTTTCATCGACCTGCCCGCACCGATGAATGGCTGCTGTATGCGGTAGAAAGCAGCAATGCCAATGATGGAAGAGCTTTTTGTACAGGCAGGATCTTTACCCGAGATGGTATTCTTGTAGCCAGTACAGCACAAGAGGGCCTGATCCGGAAACTGTAAGCCGGGAGTTCTTTTTGTCAGTTTAGAGGGGTATATTTGAAACTATCCTTTGTAAAATAACCACTTGCCAATCTCTTTCAGACTTGCTTTTTTGCCGTACATCAGTATACCTACTCTGTAGATGCGTGCGGCAATCCAGATCAATAAAACGGCAAATACCAGAAGTGAGATGACAGACACAGCAATTTGCCACCATGGCGGATCAAAGGGCAGCCTTACAGGCATGACAACTGAGGAAACCAGTGGAATCATACTCGCCCAAATTGCCAGGCTGCTGTTGGGTGCATTGACAGCACTCAAGCCGATATACATCGAAATCATCAAAGGCAACATCACAGGTAAAGTTAAGGATCCTGCCTCGTTGACATCTTCCCCTACAGCTGAACCAATGGCAGCAAATAAGGCCGAATATGCAAAGTACCCTAACAAAAAGTAAAACAAGGTTAATGGAAGAATGAGCATCCAGTTCATAGACCTCACTTCTGTCAAAAACATAGCAATATCTCTCTTTCCAACTACATCCGCAGCAGCTGCTGCTTGTCCGGACATAGGCATTGCCGGCTCTGAATCCAGGCCGAAAAATGTTGAACCAAGGGTTATGGCCAAAGGGATCAAGATTGCCCACATGGCAATTTGAGTCAAACCTACCAGTCCAACACCCATCACTTTTCCCATTAACAGTTCAAAGGGTTTCAGTGACGACATCAGTACTTCGACAATTCGGTTTACTTTTTCCTCCATTACCGATCTCATCACCTGCATGCCATAAAAGAGGATGACAAAAAACATGGCATAGCCTACTACACCTCCCAGCACAGAACTAACAACAGAAGTCATTGAAGAAACTTTTTTGTCCTCATGCACGGAAACCGGATCCATGTTCACTTTTGTATCCAGTTTTTTAAGCGCGGCAGAATCCAGGCCTAACTTGATCATTTTATATTGTCTGATTCTGGCTTCAATACCGTCTTCAATCGCTTCCATTTCATCCAGAGCAAGCTGTTCATCTGCGTGGTACCGATATGTATAGTTTACAGCGGTGGAGTCTTTCAGGGCAGGTATTTCAAGAATGCCATCTACAATACCTGGTTGATAAGTTTGTATGAGACTATCAATAGATTCAGCGGAAAACGTAAAAATCTGATTGCTTCTGCCCTCCAGATTTTCTCTCAATAAACCCGAAGGGTCAGAGACTGTGATTTTTTTTTGAGTATCAGAGCCCGTACTCATTACCCACACCATTACTGCCATAAACAGAATAATCCCGACAGGTGTGAGAAGTGTTGTCAAAATAAATGTTTTGTTTGTGACACGTGAAATATATTCCCGTTGTGTCACCAGCCATATTTTATGCATTGGTTTCTGCTACTTTTTTGATAAAAATTTCATTGAACGAAGGAAGGATTTCCTCAAAACCACTGATTTCCAGGCCCGATTGAAGGAGTTGGCCTAAGAAGTGACCCGGCTTTTCTCCTGCATGCAGCTGGGCCTTCATTTTTCCAGGCTGAATCAGAGTCAGTCTGTTGTTTAGGTGAGATTCAGGCAAGACTCCGGTATATTTTATCAGAAAAGCATGTTCCTTGTATGCATTTCTGATTGCCGTCACTTCTCCGGAGAGGACTACTTTTCCCTTGTTCATCAGGATGATATCTTCGCAAATTTCTTCCACCTGTTCCATTCTGTGGGTGGAAAACAGGATTGAAGCTCCTAGTTCTTTCAGTCTAAAAATCTCATCCCGGATCAAATTGGCATTGATGGGGTCAAGACCGGAAAAGGGCTCGTCCAGGATGATAAGTTTTGGGTTGTGGACCACAGTAGCGATAAACTGGATTTTTTGACTCATCCCTTTGGACAGGTCTTCCACTTTTTTGTCTCGCCAGTCCATGATTGAGAGTCGTTCGAGCCACTCTTTGACACGCTGTTTTGCCTGGTCGCGCGTGAGACCCTTCAGTTGGGCAAGATACAACAGATGCTCAGCCACCTTCATTTTTTTGTACAAGCCTCTTTCTTCGGGCATGTACCCAATCTCATTTGGGTGAAGATGATTTAAAGGTTCTCCCCGAAATAAAATTGTTCCTTCGTCGGCTGCTGTAATGGCGGTAATCATCCTGATCAGAGAGGTTTTTCCTGCTCCATTGGGTCCCAGCAAGCCACAGATTGTCCCTTCCCGCACAGAAAAAGTGACATCATTCACAGCTTTGTGCCCTGCATACGATTTGAAAACATGTTGTATTGAAAGTACTTCCATGAGCGTGTTTAGAGATTAGTGTGCTTTTCCAAAAATTTGTAACAAAAGTATCGAAAGATCAAAAAACGGCTTCGTTTTTTCTATGAAGGACTCATGAAACTATACCAAAGCTGAGATTTGGGTTCAGGGCTGGGAAGTGTCTCCTTGCAAGCTTTTTATCATCAGTTGAAGGATGGCTGATGCGGCTTCGGCAATGAACCAATGGCTTTTAGTGCCTGGATTGTCTCCGGCACGAGCGTTTTGTGGCCTGCCGCGAGGGAGGAAATCCCCAGAATGTGGACGTCATTTTCTGCAGCTTGTCTCGCTGCTTCCTCAGGTGTTTGAAACAGGGGCCCCATATCGACATCAAAACCAAGGTCAGCAAAGCTCGTGGCGATAATTCTGGCACCTCTGTCATGGCCATCTTGTCCAAGTTTAGCAATCATGATCCTAGGTCGGCGGCCCTCTAGTGACGCAAATGTATCAGACAGGGCCAGGGCTTTTTTAAATGGTTCATTCATTTGAATTTCTTTTGCATAGACTCCGCTGACAATTTGATTGTTTGCCCGGTATCTGCCAAATACAGTTTCCATGGCCAGAGAAATTTCTCCCAAAGTAGCCCTGGCTTTTGCCGCGATTATGGCAAGTTCCAGTAAATTTCCTTGTCCGGTTTTCGCGCAGTGTTCGATGGCAGATAAAGCATTTTGGACAAGTATCGGATCTCGGCTTTCTCTCGTTTGCTTTAATCTTGCTGTTTGTTCGGCTCGCACGGCATCATTGTCAACTTTCAGTATTTCAACGGGCGTTTCGGACTCCGGCACAAACAGGTTTACCCCGATGATCTTGTCTTTCCCGCTGTCGATTCTTGCCTGTTTTGCTGCAGCTGCTTCTTCAATGCGCATCTTTGGGATACCGGCTTCGATGGCAGCTGCCATGCCTCCTAGTGATTCAATTTCCAGTATGTGTTTCCAGGCTCTTTCAGCCAATGCTGCAGTGAGTGACTCTACATAATAGCCTCCTCCCATGGGATCGATGGCAGAAGTGACACCCATTGCCTGTTGGAGGTATTTTTGGGTATCCCTTGCAATTTTTGCAGTTGCGTCTGTAGGAAGTGCTATGGCCTCGTCCAGTGAATTTGTGTGCAGAGACTGTGTGCCACCCGCAACGGCGGCCAGGGCCTCAATGGCTGTCCTGGCAATATTGTTGTAGGGATCCTGGGCCGTAAGACTGTAACCTGAGGTTTGACAGTGGGTCCGTAGAGCCATGGATTTGGGATTTTTAGCCCCTTCCTGGCCGACCAGTTTGGCCCAGAGCATACGTCCGGCCCTCATTTTGGCAATTTCCATAAAAAAGTTCATGCCTATTCCCCAAAAAAAAGAAAACCTGGAGACGAATGCATCCACATCGAGTCCCGCTTTTTTCCCTGCCCGAATATATTCAACGCCGTCTGCCAATGTATAAGCAAGTTCAAGGTCTGCAGGCGCCCCCGCTTCGTGCATGTGATAACCACTGATGGAGATGCTGTTAAATCTTGGCATATGTGCTGCGGTGTAGCTAAAAATATCTGAAATGATGCGTATGCTTGGTCCAGGAGGGTAGATGTAGGTATTGCGCACCATAAATTCTTTGAGAATGTCGTTCTGGATGGTTCCACTTAATCTTGAGGCTGGCACACCCTGCTCTTCTGCTGCCACAATAAAAAAAGCCATGATTGGGATGACTGCTCCGTTCATCGTCATAGAAACTGACATTTCATCCAAAGGGATGCCGTCAAACAATAGCTTCATATCTTCTACAGAATCGATGGCCACACCAGCCATTCCCACGTCCCCCTTGACACGTGGGTGATCTGAATCATAGCCTCTGTGAGTGGCAAGGTCGAAGGCGACAGACAATCCTTTTTGGCCGGCTGCCAGATTCCGCTTATAGAAGGCATTGCTTTCTCTGGCGGTTGAGAACCCTGCGTACTGCCGAATGGTCCATGGGGCAGTAAGATACATAGTGCTGTATGGCCCTCTCAGGAACGGTGGCTGTCCTGCTTGAAAATTCAAATGTTTCAATTGCGAGATATCGTTGTAGCTATACATTCGCTTGACTGGAATTCCTTCCGGTGTGAGGAAAACTTGATTCTCTTCTTGTGATGAGGCCATCTGGCAAAAGATTAGGGTAAGTAAAGATATAGATTTCGACAACTTTTGCAAATTATGCAACAATGATTTTCGCATCCTGTTGTAATCCATATCTTCGCACTGGCTAATCAATTATGACTAATGCAATATCTGTCACTGGAGAATGTCCATCGTTCGTATGGAGAGAAGATTCTGTTCAAGGATGTCAACCTTACAATCAGCAAGGGTGATAAGATAGCCCTTGTCGCTAAAAATGGCAGTGGAAAGACCACGTTATTGCGGATCATTGCCGGGGAGGAAGGTTCTGATGGGGAAAATGCACAAATCACTATTTCTAAGGAAATCCGGACTGCCATATTAAAGCAGGATCCACAGTTTGATGGAGAATCCACGGTCTGGGAGGCCATTTTTGATACTGGAAACGAAGCCATCCGGGCAGTGGCAGAATATGAAAAGGCCATGATTTCCGGGGATGAATCCTGGCTTCAAAAGTGTGTGACTCGCCTGGATGACCTGAAAGCCTGGGACCTGGAAAGCAGAATCAAGGAAGTGCTCAGCAAGCTGAAACTAGATGAGCTGCATCAGAAAATCCGTCAGCTCTCCGGTGGACAGGTAAAAAGACTGGCACTGGCCAAAATTCTCATGGAGGAGCCGGATTTTATCATTCTTGATGAGCCTACTAACCACCTGGATATTGACATGATCGAATGGTTGGAAGCATACCTTCAACAACCTAACATCACAGTCTTTATGGTGACGCACGACAGGTACTTTTTAGAGAGAGTATGTAATGAAATACTTGAGCTGGATCAAGGGAATCTCTATGTGTACAGAGGAAATTATTCACAGTTCCTGGAGAAAAGGGAAGCCAGAGTTCAGAATGATGCCGTGCAGCTTGAAAAAACGAAAAAACTTTTTTCAAAAGAGCTTGAGTGGATGCGCCGACAGCCACAGGCAAGATCAACCAAGGCAAAATCCAGAATAGATGACTTTTATGATATCAAGGAGAAAGCAATGGTCCGCCAACAGCAAAATGCTGTTCAGATGAATATTGCAGCTTCCCGATTAGGTTCTAAAATTCTTGAAGCGCATAATATTTCCAAAAAATTTGGTTCAAAATCCATCATCGAAGGTTTTACCTATAAATTTAAAAAAGGAGAAAGAATCGGCATCATTGGTCCAAATGGTACTGGAAAATCCACGTTTTTGAAACTGCTTACCCAGCAGATTGAACCAGATACCGGCAAAATTGTCATCGGGGATACGATTGTGTTTGGTTACTATACCCAGGATGGCCTGCAACTGAAGGAGGATAAAACCGTAATCGATGTAATTCGCGATATTGCTGAGTATATTCCCCTCGAAAAAGGTTTCAAATTATCTGCTGAATCATTACTGGAACGTTTCCTTTTTCCCAGATCGCAACAGAGAGTCTATGTCTCTCAGCTCAGCGGAGGGGAAAAACGACGCCTCTACTTGCTCACCATCCTCATGAAAAATCCTAATTTTCTCATTCTTGATGAACCCACAAATGACCTGGATATCATCACCCTCAATGTATTGGAGGAATACTTGCTCGATTTTCCGGGTTGCCTGATCATTGTCACGCACGACCGATATTTCATGGACAAGCTTGTTGACCATTTGTTTATTCTGGAAGGAGGAGGTGTGCTCAGGGATTTTAATGGAACACATTCTGAATACCGGGACATGAAAAAGGCGGAAGAAAGATCTACAGTTCAGTCAGTCCCTGTTATTGATGCTCTTGATGCCAATGCAGAGAAAAAGGGAAAAGCTTCTTATGAACAGCGGAAAGAGTTTTCGAAACTTGAAAAGGAAATCAAAAAGCTGGAAGAACAAAAAGCAGACATTACTGGCCGGTTTAACGATAGTAGCTTGTCACCTGATCGTATTATGGAACTATCTGCAGAACTTCAGCAAATTCAGTCAAACCTTGAAGTAAAGGAAGAAAAATGGTTTGCCCTGGCTGACTTGATGGACGATTAAAAGTGGGCCATCAAAGTGTCCATGTGACTCCGGTAAAGAAGGTTCTTCCCCAATGAAGATTTTGTTGGTTGCTCGCTTCGATGTGGATGCCATTGGCATTGTTTGCCTGTAATTGCCGAATATTAAATAAGTTTTTCACACCTACCTGGATACGAAGCTGTGGTTTCAAAAACCGGTATGTCACACTTGAGTTCAGCATATTCCAGGCGTCATTTAAGCCTTGCAGTGTTTGACCGTCCTGATTATAAAAGAATGGTGTTTTACCTGTGCGCTTATGCCAGACATTCAAGTTCCACCTGGAGTCACCCCAACTGATATTCACTTCATTTGTCCAGTCAGGCGACCACAAGAAAGACCCTTTTCTGAATTCGGGCATTGAATTGTGAAAGCCTGTGTAAACCAGGTCTGACTGTAATCTTAGCCATTCATTGAGAGAAACCTGTATTCGAAGATTCATTCCAGTTGTTTTCCATTGGTCTACGTTTCGGTATTCATAATGTACTGGTCCCAGAGCGGTCAGTACGATCCTATCAGATACGTTGTTGTAAAAGGCTCCCGTAGTCAAGGTCATGCTCGACTGGCTTGATTTTATTGCCTCGTAAGTTAGTTCTCCTCTGAGATTGGATGACCGCTCCGGTCGCAGGCTCGCATTTCCAATTACATAATGATTGATATCTATAAAGTTGAAAAACAACTCTTTGAGTGAGGGGGAACGAAATCCGCTGGCCCACGAAAAGCGTAGCTGCAAATTTTGTGACGGCTGCCATTTGACCCACGCTGAAGGTACGAATGCTGAGCCATACCGAAGCTTTTGGGTATATCTTGCACCAGCCTGAAGGATCCACGATTGCCATTTTGTTTTTACACTTCCAAAAACAGCTGCATCATTTGTATGTGCTCTGTTTGGACTGGCTGCCAGGCTGTCAAAAAGACGGGTCCCTGTGGCGCGTTCCCTGCTCTTTCGCGTGCATATGTCATTCTTGCCATGATCCCTTGAGCAGAGGAAGTATCCTGCAAACCATCCTGTAAAGTGCTTTCCCCACTGTCTGCTTCATATCGATAAGAGTTTTTCACTCTGGAAAAATGATTGTATCCCAGCGTCGTCTGCAAGAGATCTCTGTTTTCAGTCCATTTGTCTGAATAGAGCTGAATGTCCCATCTCTCTGTCTGGTAAAAATCATCGAACGCATACGGCTTATACACCGGCCTCCTGATATCACCCAGATTATCCACTTTCTCATTGAGCGCGTTTGCTGTCATGCGCAAATCTGTGTTTTGGTTGGGCTGAAATCTGACCATGGCTCTGGCAGAGCGTTGTTTTTTAGGATTCCAGGTTTGATCCCTGCCCATGGATGTATCAGATTTTGGGACGAAATCCTGGATATTAGCTGAAAGTTGGGTAGTCCATTTTTTTTGTTGCAATCCAGCAAGCAAAGATATATTCCTGAATCCGTTTGTTTCAACCTGACCTTGGATTTCAGAATGGTAAGTTGATAATTGTGACTTTTTGGTGATCAAATTGATGACTCCACCTGAAGCTTCAGAACCATACAAAACTGATTGTGCACCTTCAATAATTTCGATTTTTTGAATTGAATTCAAAGGAATCTGACCAGCATCTACATTTCCATTCAGCCTGCCTACCACAGGGACACCATCGATTAGAATTTTCAAGTTTTCTCCTTTCAAGCCATTAATACTCAGTTCACTTCCCAGAATAGGATCCTGGGAAACCCGAAGATTGGGTTCTACTTGTAGGAGCTCTTGCAGTGTCAGGACACCTCTCTGTTCGATGGTTTTTCTCGATAATACACGCACACTATTCACAGTTTCCCTTGTTTCGGTGGGAGTAAACTGTGCTGTGACAACTACCTGATCAATGAGCGATGTCCACATCGAATCTTGTTGAGCCATAACTTTACCGAAAAAGCAGTGGACAAAAAGAAGGAGAAGGCTGGATTTGAAAAGGTGCATATTAGTGGATCTATCGCTTTACGAACGGTTTGCAATATGTATTTCCTTGTCCGCTGATTTGTAAATAATATTGTCCGGGAAGCAGATCTGAAACATTACATTCAATGACCCGAAAGCCTTGATTTTGATTCATCGTGAAATTTTTCAATATTTTTCCTGCAGTGTCAAAGATTTGGACAACTACATTTTCATTTAATTTGGCGGACTGCAGTGCAACTGTAATGTATTCGCTGGTTGGGTTTGGATAAACTGCCACTTCCAGTTCCTGCCACTCATTTATGGAAGAAAAGAGACCCAGATCCGTTTTTTCAAATACAGCGACACCTGTGCTTGCGCCTTCAAAATCAATAAAATGTAATTTCCAAATACGATTGTCTGCTGTTTTTACAAAAAATACTTTGTCCTGATCCAGGACCCATGATGTTCCGCTTAGAGTTTTCCAGTCGAAGCCGATGATATCAGTTTGTGCGCTCAGTTTTTCTCTATATTCTGTAAATGAAACTGTGGATGGATTTACTCCATCAGCCTCCGCTGTCAGCACACCTGGTCCGGTTAGGACACCTGTTACGTTGTAGAGTTGTACTATAGTACCATTCGGATCTTTGGCAATTGATATATATCTGCAATACATGAGATCAAAGCCGCCTGAAGGCAGCACATCAATGACACTATGTGAAGCCATGCTGTAAAAAACCAGTTTTTGCCCTTTGCTGTCTGTGAGTTTGTTGATCGCTTTTATCTGCAGATCTGAACCATCAAGGCGGGCATAACGGAAGTTGTAGGTAGTTCCATTGAGTACATCAATTTTTAGCTTTCGGAATTCACCATTTCTTAATTTTATAACAAAGACTTTATTACCTACGACTTTGTTGGCGCCGGGGACATATGCGCCCCAACCGTAATCAAAGGGCTTAAGGGTGTCACGCAATTCATTGAATGCACCATATAACCAGTTGAGCTCACTATTCAAATACTTCTGTGTTTTGATGGCTTCAATATCAATGGGCGCCTCAAAATTATCGGTATTAGCATAATATAGTTCTGTTTGCGGCAGATTTTGACCCATGGAACTGCCTGAGGATTCATTGATAAAAATCCCGGCATCCTGAAACCCATAAGCTGTGAACGCAATATCCCAGCTATCGTTTGAAACTTGCTTCTCCGTTCCATCTGAGAGTCGGACAAAGCTTTGCTTGTTGTAGCCAGGCCCTGTGCTGATTTCCTGAAAATTTTGGGAATAAGATAAAAATGAGCTGAAAATCAACAATGCTATGGGGTAAATGGATTTCATAAAATAATGTTTTGAAAATTTAGCTCAAAATTAGGACTATCTCACTTGTTGGACACAGAATAGATTGTCAAATCTGTGTCATAATCAAGCAGGCCAAAAATTGTAAAAACAATGATGTGTCTTGCCTTTCAAAAGCGGATGAAAATTTGCCACTTTCAACTTTTTAGTATCTTTATCCTCTCAAGCAATAGCCACATGATGCAGTCATATATTCTGGCACTGGACCAGGGCACTACGAGTTCCCGTGCCATTGTTTTCGACAGAGCCGGGCAAATGGTCTCAGTCGCTCAGAAGGAATTCACCCAAATATTTCCGGAGCCTGGTTGGGTTGAGCATGACCCAATGGAAATCTGGTCAACTCAGATCGGGGTAGCTGCCGAAGCTATTACACGGGGAGGACTGACAGTTTCGCAAATTGCAGCAATAGGTATCA
>JAJTEZ010000008.1 GCA_021298335.1 Saprospiraceae bacterium
TCTTTTGACCCCATTCTTCCGGAGAAACCATAGAAATTACCCAACTCGAATCCTTCTTTTCGTATAAAAAATAGATATTTCCGGGAACAGGTTTAAATCCACAGTCTGCCTGATAAATTCTTTCAGAAACTGAAATACGATCGTGAATAGCTTGTGCCTGTCGAATCAAAGTTTCTACCTGCTCTTTAATCTGTAGTAATTGCGTGTCAGTTTGCTGGTACATTGCTTTCATGGCAATGCCCTTTGTCCTTCCTTTGTCCATAGGACGGATGATCGCACTGCCTACATGATGCGCATAAGGGAGAAGACCCGGTAGTTCCGCTGTTTTGTCACTATCTATTGGATTATCGTTTTGCATACTCCATATTTACTATAGTACAAACGGGTAGTTGAATTGTTTACATATTTCTACCAATAAAAAAGGAGGATTCTGAAACCCTCCTCTTTTTACCTATATGTTGGTGCTTCATTTACCGAAACATAATGAACTTTGACCGCTGGCCACATTGAGCTTTTCCGTAATAGCCAATACCCCAGTTCAACTCAAATACAACACCAGCAAATGCAATGTTGGAGGTGGTATATCCATTTTTATACAATCCTGAAACGTTTGGCAGAGGAGCCAGTGTATTAGTATTTACTGCATCCGGACTCACAAAGTCAGTAATTCCGTATTCAAATCTCAAACCCAGGATGCCACTGAAACTTTTTTCATTCCCCATTAAATTGGCTCCAAATCCGACTACACCAGAAATGACATTCTTGTTATATAATCCAGTTCTGTCTACACTTGTTCCCTCAGCATCGTCCTGCACTTTACTGATAAAAGACATCTTTGGGCCGATTTCAAAATATCCAAGATTTTTTGCATTTCGGAATAAGGCATAAACATCCAAGGAAGACCAGTCAATGGTGGTAATGCCAGTTCCGCCTATATTTTGCAATTCCTGCTTTGCGCTGCTTTTCATGACATCAATGGCCAAACCATTATATCCAAAGTTGATTCCCAATTTTGCACCATAACCGTAGCCCGATGAAATTGTGTAATCGTAATTGTCCAACTCACTAACTGCCTTGTTGTAAAGTCCGGCAGCACCGTATTGTGCTTTCAAACCAGCATCAAACCATACGATTTGCTTCTGTCCATACACGGCAAAACTGATCATAACAAGCATGGGAAGTAAAAACTTATTCATCATAATTTTATCTTTTATATTTGATAACCAAAGGTAGCATTTTTTTTTTAGAGAGGGTATTTTTTACAAATCTCTCACACTTTTATTGACCAGGTACACCCCAAGAATAGTGAGTAAACTTCCTGCAATCATAAGAATATCAATCGTTTCACCAAAAAGTATTCCCCCGGTGAATACTGCTACAATCGGGTTGATATAGGCGTATACGGAAACTTCTTCTGTGGATAAATGCTGTAGCGCATACAGATAGCAGCCAAAACCTATCAGTGAACCAAACAATACAAGATACAGAATACTTGCCCATGATTGCCAGGGTATACTGTCTAAAGAAACAGTAACACCTTGCCAGTCAGCAAACATATATAAGATCACTCCCGAAATAACCATCTGATAGCCAATGCTTTGAAAAAGATCAAACTCTGTGGAGTGAGATTTTGTGTACAAGGTGCCTAATGCCCAGGAAACCGTTGCCGCCAACGACAACAATATGCCAAACCGAAAATCAGAATTCAATAAGTCGCCTAAATGTGTGTAAAATATGATACAAATCCCAGTCAGTCCTAAAACCATGCCCAATACAGTTCCACTCCGCGCCTTTTGGAAATCGCAAACCTTTGGGAAGATAATAAGCCAGAAATGCAAAACCTCCCAACAACTGACGGATGCCCGCCAACTGCAGGGCTGGCATATACAATACTCCTTGTCTTGAGGCAACCCACGTTGTACCCCAGACAACGCTGACAATTCCAAGCGCAGCGACGGCAGAAAAGGATTGTTTAAAAACTTGCATTTTCACAAATGAAGAACAATCAATACAAATGGTATTCCGATCCAAAATGTTTTACAATTCACGTTTTATTCGTTTTTATTCTATATTTTGCATCAAACAGTGTTGCTTTGATCCGGACAAAAGAATTGAGTGTTTACCACTTTACTGAAAAAATGGGAAAACAAATGATCATTGATCGAGCGAATATTACCATTAATCAGGGTAGGGTAGTAGCAATTTCTGGGCAGTCCGGCTCGGGTAAGACAATGCTTGCATTTGCTTTGTCCGGCATGTCAAGATTTTTACCTGGCATTTTTTTAGATGGCAATATAGCCTGGAATGATGTGGATCTGGCTGCCATTTCTTCAGGAGAATACAGAAGAAAATTCTCACCACAAATCGCATTCATCTGGCAGCAGCCCCAGGCTTCATTCCACCCACTTTTGACGGTTCAGAAACAGTGGTTGTTATCCCTACAAGATGACAACAAATCATTCGAACAGGCGAGTAGTCTGTTTAAAAATAATTTGTTACGCCTTGGGTTGATTGACGTGGAAAAAGTACTGGCTTCACTGCCCAGCGAATTATCCACAGGACAGCTGCAAAGAGTGAATGTTGCAATGGCCATTTCCCGCCAACCAAAACTCATCATTTCCGATGAAGCCACAGCATCCCTGGATACAGACATAGCCACACTTGTTCTGGAGACCATTGCTTCTTTTCAAAAGCAAACCAATATTCCCTGGATTCTCATCACGCACAACCAGCAACAAATTGAACATTATGCCGATGAAGTATACCGCATCGACATTTCAGGAAGAGTGTATCTCATCGACAAGAAGCACTTGACCAAAAATATCTCCATCGATTCTTCAGAGGCCATTCCCTCTTCACTGAAACACCATAAAATTGATTCAGGGGCCCTCCCATTGCTGCAGACTTCCAGTACCAGTTATCGATATCCATCCCAATCCTGGTTTAAACGTAGAAATGCGAAGTTGAAAATTTTGAACGAAATCAATATTAAGATACATGAAAATGTATTTTATGGCCTCTCAGGGCCTTCCGGCAGCGGCAAAAGTACACTGGCAAAATTACTTTCGGGTGATCTCACAACAGATAGTGGCTCTATGTTTTGGAAAGGAAAGCTTATACAAAACAGAAAATATGCCATCAATGAAGATTCTCATTATAAAATCCAGTTGATTTTTCAGGATGCCTTGCTGAGCCTTGATCCAAGTTTAGCTGTGATTGAACAGTTGAATGAGGTTGTCAATCATGCGGCCAGCCAACAGATTCGAGATGAACAAGGTCTACTGCTTGAGGAACTGATCCACATCTGCGGATTGAAAAAGGATGAACTTCATAAATTCCCCCGCCAGTACTCAGGAGGGCAATTACAGCGGATCGTTTTTATTAGAGCACTTCTCGCTTTGCCTGAATTCATCATATTTGATGAAACTTTTTCAGCCCTTGACGAAGAAGTAAAATCTGATCTGGTGAATTTACTCTTTCAATTGTACAATCGAAAGCCTTTTTCAGCGTTGATTATTTCCCACGACATCCAGTTATTGAACCGGTTATGTACACAAACCTTTCTTTTGAACAATGGAGGCAAATAAAATTCATGGAAACCATCTATTTGGGAGGGGGATGCTTCTGGTGTGTCGAGGCAGTATTTAAGAAATTGAAAGGTGTTTTTTCAGTGCAATCAGGATACATGGGAGGACATGTAAAAAACCCATGCTATCGCGAGGTTTGTGAGGGCACCACTGGGCATGCTGAAGTAATCAGGATAGAATTCGAACCTGATAGTATCTCCCTCAAAGAACTGCTTTCCGTATTTTGGAAAGTCCATGATCCAACTACTTTAAACCGACAGGGTGCAGACCAGGGTACTCAGTATCGCTCGGCAATCTTTTATACGAATGACGAACAGCGGGCTACCGCGCTGTCATCCCGGGAAAATCCAGGTAATATTTGGTGGGAAGGCAAAATTGTTACTGAGATTACCGAAGCTTCAGTGTTTTATCTTGCTGAGGAGTACCATCAGGATTTTTACGCCAATCATCCCGGACAGCCGTACTGTGAATTTACCATACCACCAAAGTTGCATAAACTGGAAACTAATTTTTCGCACCTGATAAAATAATAATTCAAAATGGAATTTCACCCCTTGACACCTGAAGAAAAACGTATCATCATTGACAAAGGCACAGAGCCACCCTTTACCGGCGAGTACGATCACTTTTTTGTAGACGGAACATACCATTGCAGGCAATGTGGCTTTGTCCTTTATGACGCTGAAAATAAATTTAATTCCGGTTGTGGATGGCCCGCTTTTGATGATGAAGTCTCCGGTGCTGTAGAAAGAATTCCTGATAAAGACGGTAGACGCACAGAGATCGTTTGTGCCCATTGCAAAGGCCATCTGGGCCATGTGTTCATTGGAGAAAGGCTGACTGCAAAAAATGTCAGACACTGCGTAAACTCCTTATCGATTAGATTTCAGGCGCGGAAGTCATGACGGGAAGGCCGTAGACCAGTCCTTTTGCATCCCAGCCATTTGTGTTCCAACCCATTGAAAGATGTCCTTATGCATCAAATCTCCCTCTATTGAAGTGACAGGTTTTCCAATCACCATTTTTACTTCAGTTTTCCATTTTGAAAACTGATACATGTATTGTGGAATGAACTTCTCAATTACCCAAAGGTCTTTTTTTGAGCGAAACTCAATAGCCATAGGTATGACAGGAATCTGATTTTGAGCAGCCTCAACAAATGAACCCTTTTTAAAAGGCAGCGGCATTGGATCAACGGCTACGGTGCCCTCTGGGAACACAAGAACATTATATCCCTGCCTGATTGTTTCGACCATTGTGCCTCTGGCCTGCGTTCTGGAAATCTGATCCTGTCGGTCAACCCAAATTACACCAGTGAGCTCAGCGCCCCAATTGATGATCGGGTAACTTCTAACCTCGGCTTTAGCAATCACAAATGCAGGAACATACTTGCAAATAACAATCGGATCAGCAAACGATCTGTGATTACATACGTATAAGGCAGGCTGTGTAGACGGACTTCCGATAAGTTCAACCTGTATATTCAAAGCTGGAATACACCAATATTTGAGATAATGACGTCTTAAACGCAGCGCTCTGTCTTTTGTATGAGGCATCCAGATACTACTCACCAGGTATCCACTGAGGTAGAGTACCATGCCGGAAAATACCCAGATTGCACGCAGAAAAGCCAGTGTATATCCCGCTAAATTCAATGCTTGTGTTCAGGTTTCATCTGTGGAAAAAACAGCACATCCTGAATGGATGGCTGATTCGTCATGATCATGGCCAGTCGGTCCATCCCTATGCCAAGTCCTGCCGTAGGTGGCATGCCATACTCCAGCGAACGAAGGAAATCCTCATCAAGTACCATGGCTTCTTCATCTCCTCTCTTGCCAAGCTCCAGTTGTGCTTCAAATCGCATCCTCTGGTCTATCGGATCATTTAATTCCGAAAAAGCATTGCAGATTTCTTTTTTATTGCAAATGGCTTCGAACCGCTCTACCAGACCTGCTTTTGAAGAATGTTTCTTTGCCAATGGCGACATTTCGACAGGATAGTCAGTAATGAATGTAGGTTGTATTAACTGTCCTTCACATTTTTCACCAAAAATTTCATCAATCAGCTTGCCCTTTCCCATACTGGAATCTACTGGAATGTGCATGTTTTTTGCCGTTTCCCGCAATTGACTCTCATCCATTGTACTGATGTCAACCCCCGTAAAATGCTCGATAGCCTCATACATGGTATATCGTTTCCAAGGGCGTTGAAAGTCTATGATATTTTCACCTACCTGTACTTTTGTGGTTCCATGGAGATCAATCGCCACCTTTTCCACCATTTCCTCGACTAGGTTCATCATCCATTCGTAATCTTTGTAGGCCACATACAATTCGATCTGTGTAAACTCGGGATTGTGAAATCGACTCATCCCTTCATTCCGGAAGTCTTTACTAAACTCATATACACCATCAAAGCCGCCAACGATCAATCGCTTGAGATACAATTCATTGGCAATCCGCAGGTAGAGCTTCATATCCAGCGTATTGTGATGCGTCGTAAAAGGCCTTGCCGCAGCTCCACCATACAAAGGTTGTAAAACAGGAGTTTCAACTTCCAGATACCCTCTTGTATTCAGATACTCACGGATGGAGTTGTACATTTTTGTCCGCTTGATAAATACATCCTTGATGTGGTTGTTCACGACAAGATCTACATATCGCTGCCTGTATCTTTGCTCAGGATCAGTAAACGCATCGTAGACATTGCCTTCTTCATCTTTCTTAACAACAGGTAATGGCCTCAATGATTTTGAAAGTAAGGTGAGTTCCTTCACATGTATGGTGCATTCCCCGAGTTGTGTAAAAAATACATGCCCGCGGACTCCAATAAAATCCCCAAGATCCATCCACTTTTTAAACAAATCGTTATACAGTACTTTTTCATCACCCGGACAAATTTCATCCCTGTTAATATAGATTTGAATCCTACCTGAAGCGTCCTGCAATTCACCAAATGATGCTTTACCCATAATTCTCCTAGACATCAGACGCCCTGCAAGGGCTACATCCTGATAAAGATCGCTACCGTCAGTAAAGGTTGAGGTAATTTCGTTAGCAGAAGCATTGGTATCAAATGTTTTTGCCGGGTAAGGATCAAAACCTGCTTCAATCAGTTTTTCCAAATTTTCTCTTCGTATGATTTCCTGTTCCGATAAATGCTGCATACTCACTTATTTTACGGTGCAAAAATAACAATTCCGTTGTCTTTTGAACGAATTCCAAAATGTAACAAAACAAAAAAGGCCATTCCCAATGGAAATGACCTTAGATACAATTTTAATATCCTGTTTAATATCTTCTGTCTCTTGGTTTAAAATTGTTATCTCTTCTAGGTGCCTGAGGTCTTGGTTCTGCTTTTTTACAAACAATCGTCTGACCTTCAAACTGCGTCTCATTCAAACCAGCAATAGCAGCAACGGCTGCATCTTCACTACCCATTTCAACGAAAGCATACCCTTTAGATCTACCGGTATCCTTGTCCATAATTACCTTGGCTGATACAACCTCGCCATACTGAGAAAAGAGTTCTGCTAAGGATTCTGAAGTAGTCCTGTAGTTTAGTTTAGCAACAAAAATGTTCATTAAAATAAAATTAAAAATAAAAAATGGAGAATAAAAAAGGGCTCACTTTAGTGCCACATATTCAATATCCCTACAAAGATATGAGATTTCCTAATGAAAATCAATTTTTTATGTAATTTATAACTTTTTGATTATCCAAAGCCTAATCTATTGATCAATTTCCACCCTTTGACCGGCTTCCGGACAACTAAATTCAATAGTCAACCCACTCACAATCTGTCACATAGTTTGATTTTGAATCAGGAGTAATGTCCGCCTGTTTTGACTCATTTTTTACAGAATAAACCTCAGATAGTCTTAATTACTACAGCTAAAAAGTGAATAATTTTCCTCCCTTAGCGAAATAGCCTATCTTTGCAATCTCATTAAAACAGAATAGACATGCAGCAAATCACTCATAATATTCTGATGATCCGACCTGCAAAATTCGGTTTCAATACCGAAACTGCAGAAAATAATGCATTCCAGTCAGATTCTCAGTCAGCCAATGCACAAGAAATTTCACAACTGGCTCAGGGAGAATTCGATCGGATGGTGGGTATGCTCAAAGAACAGGGTGTCTCTGTTCTTGTCATCCAGGATACGGAAGAACCATTAAAACCTGATGCCATTTTCCCAAATAACTGGGTAAGCTTTCATGAAAACGGCATGGTAATTACCTATCCTATGTTTGCTCCCAATCGCCGTATTGAAAGAAGAGAGGATGTTCTGGATCTAATCGGTTCAAAATTCCGAATCAGCCAAAGGTATTCGTTTGAATTTTATGAGGAAGAAAAACCGTCAGCTTTCCTCGAAGGTACAGGAAGTATGGTGCTTGACCGAAGCGCAAATATAGCGTATGCCTGCCTGAGTCCGAGAACAGACGGCTCCCTTGTCGATAAATTTTGCACACTGACAGGAATGACGCCCTGTTTGTTTCATGCAGAGGATAAACATGGGCAAGCCATTTATCACACAAATGTCATGATGGCCATCGGAATTGACTTTGCAGTCGTTTGCCTTGATGCCGTCCCTTCAGGGGCACAAAAACATCTGGTTTCATCTACCCTTGAAAAGTCCGGAAAAAAGGTGATCCCCATAACCCTGGAGCAAATGGAACATTTTGCAGGAAATATGCTCGAAGTGCGTGGCCAGGACGGAAAAAGAATTTTATGCCTTTCTAAGTCGGCTTATGAAAGTCTTCATGAAGATCAGTTACAGCTATTGGCAACTTTCACTCATCTGCTGCCTATAGACATTACACAGATCGAAAAAACCGGGGGCGGGAGCGTGCGGTGTATGATGGCTGAAATTTTCTTACAACCCAAATAAATCAAAACCGAAACATGACAGACGCCGTCATTCAGATTACACAGGAAAATCATATTTACACTCTGACCATTCATAGACCAGAAGCGTTAAACGCATTAAACAAACTGGTTTTTAACGAGTTGGAAGCATTTTTCACAACCCATGCAAACGATCCGGAGATCAAAGGTGTAATCATCACCGGAGCTGGGGAAAAAGCTTTTGTGGCAGGCGCTGACATCAAGGAATTTTCCAGTCTGAACGCCGACCAAGGAATGATGTTGTCAAAAAGGGGGCAGGATATCTTCTTTCTGATAGAAAGATTTCATGTTCCTGTGATTGCAGCTGTGAATGGCTTTGCACTTGGCGGTGGTTGCGAACTGGCTATGGCTTGTCATTTACGAATAGCTTCTCAATCAGCACGATTTGGCCAACCCGAAGTCAACCTTGGACTGATACCGGGATATGGCGGTTCCCAACGGCTCCCACAACTGATTGGTAAAGCAAAGGCAATGGAATTGCTTCTCACTGGAAATATGGTGTCAGCTGAAGAAGCATTTAGGCTGGGCCTCGTAAATGAAATCACAGACTCTGGGAATGTACTCAACAGATGTCGTGAAATTATACAAATCATTTCGACTAAAGCACCGTTGGCTATCAAAGAAACGATTAGGATCCTAGAGAATCCTGGACTGAACAATAGTCAAGGATATGAAGACGAACATATAACTTTCGGAAACTTATTGGTCACTGAGGACTCCAGGGAAGGTGCTTCGGCCTTTGCTGAAAAGCGAAAGCCTTCATTTTTAGGAAAGTAACGCTATGTTTGAATTTCATAAAGACAAATCCCGTTATTTTAATATGCAACGCCAGGTCACACTGACTGACGTAATACCATTTGTCGAAGCTGTTGTCGGGAAATTACATGGAAAACGAGTACTTGAAATCGGTTGTGCCGAGGCAGGGGTTCTCAAAGCATTCATAGATCACGGCAACACTGGAGCGGGCGTCGAACTCTCGCAATATAGATACGAACTGGCTTGCCAAAACTTATCTACTGAGGTACAGGCCGGTAAAGCAAAGTTTTACAATAAAAACATTTACGACATCATCGACCCTTCAGTTGAATTAGGTGGCCTGTTTGACCTGATTGTGCTGAAGGATGTCATTGAGCACATCCCGGAACAAAAAAAGTTTATCGAATTCCTTCATCGATTTTTACTTCCAGGTGGGTCAATTTTTTTTGCCTATCCTCCCTGGTGGATGCCCTTTGGCGGTCACCAGCAAATCTGTACGAACAGTTGGCTCCAAAAAATTCCGTGGATCCATTTACTTCCATTCAAAGCATATAGATTTCTCTTAAAGAAAGGCGGAGAATCAGAGCTAACGATTCAGGAATTAATGGATATTAAAAAAACAGGAATATTGATGGAACAATTGGTAGGCTTTGTCAGGAAAGCAGGGTACACCATAAGTGCAGAAAAACACTGGCTTGTTAATCCAATTTACCAGTTTAAATTCGGATGGAAAAAGAGACTTGTACCAGGCTTCCTGACAAGAATGTTATTTATTCGAAACTTTTATACAACGGCCCATTATCTGCTTTTTCACAAAGCCAGCTCCTGAGTTTGTTTTCAGTGGATAACAACTGTGCCCAATTTTGCTGCGAGTTCATTGCGCTTTTGGATCAGCACTTGCATTACTTTTACATTGATGATATATTCTTCTGAGGACTGATCTTCTTCTTTGGCATTTGCAAAGTATGTTTGAAGTTCTTGTATTACTTTGCGGCTTTTACGAAATTGCAGCCGAAGTACAGCATTGGCAGCATCAGGTATGAAATTTTCGTCAGGTGGCTTCTGTGTTTGTAAATACATTTCCTTTGCCTCCCACGAAGCGTAAGTGTATGGGCTTGACAAGGCATTGATAGCAAAGTCACGCAGTTCATCATCGCTGTGCGCCGTATACCAGGAAGACTCAGGTGAATGACCCTGTTGAAGTTCAGCATCAACCAGTTGTACAATTTTAGTGTATAGCGGCACATCAAAGTAGGGTAGGAGGTCCTTCACCTGTTCAATGATAAACTTCGCAACTGTCTCTTTTCTCTCCTCGTGATAGGCATGGTGACCATAATTGACCAAAACTGAACAAATCGATTTTTCTTGCCAGGCATCATTTGCCACATACATTGGTTCATCGACCGGGTGAACCTGCTTCGTGGTCAACCAGCTTTCTTCTTCAGAAGGTGAAACGGAACTTTCATGGCGGGTGAGTTGCTGTTGTCTCAATTCAGATCTGATGACTTTATTGACCTCCGCATGCAGTATTGTTTCCTGGATCTGTAGCATCGTACTACATTGACGTATATACAATGCGCGCTTAAAAGCATCTCTGATTTTTGCGACTGAACCTACAATGTCTTTGATTACTCCACTTTTCCGAATTGGATCGTCCCCTGTTTCCTTCAGTAATACTCTCGTTTTGAAAAAGACAAAATCTTCCTCCTTTTCCCGCAGATATTCTAAAAATGCTTCTGTCCCCTGTAAAGCCAAAAATGAATCAGGATCGTGGCCATCAGGTAAAAGAACCAGTTTAACGTTCATATCAGAGGCCAGGACGAGATCAAGTCCCCTTAGTGCCGCTTTTATGCCTGCCGCATCGCCATCGTAGATAATTTTAATATTTGGCGTATATCGCTTAATCAGTCTGATTTGATCCTGTGTCAAAGACGTGCCTGAAGAAGCAACAACGTTTCTGATTTCACCCTGGTGCAATGTGATCACATCAGTATATCCTTCGACGAGAATACATTCGTCTGCTCTCCGAATAGCTTCCTTTGCAAAATACAGGCCATATAAGACTGATCGCTTATTGTAAATTTCAGACTCAGGGGAGTTGATGTATTTGGGTTGCTTTTTATCACTGGATAAAGTCCTTCCGGCAAAGGCTACTACTTTTCCACTGACATTATGGATCGGGAAAATAACGCGCGAACGAAAAAAATCTGCATCGGATTTTGTCGTCAGACCTAACGTATGCAAATGATTGATATTGTATTGCTTTCTCACAGCCGTAGTCGTCAGCCCGTCTCTCTCTTCAGTGGCATATCCCAACTGAAACTGCCGTATAGTTGACTCCCGAAAACCACGCTCCTTAAAGTATGCAAGGCCAATGGCCCGACCTTCTTCGCGCTGAAATAATACATTTTCGAAATACTCCCTGGCAAATTCATTGATCAGATAATAAGAATCAGTCAGCTGGCGGTTTGCTACTTCTTCGGCAGTTTGTTCTGTTTCCTCCACTTCAATTCTGTATCTCGCCGCCAGGTATCGAATGGCCTCAGGGAAACTCATTTTTTCGTGATCCATGATAAAACGCACCGGATCGCCTCCTTTGCCACACCCAAAACATGTATAAATGTTTTTAGATGGCGAAACAGTAAAGGAAGGTGTTTTTTCATCGTGAAAAGGACAATTTCCAATCAGATTGATGCCTCGCCTTTTTAAGTGAATGAAATCTCCGATCACATCCTCGACACGAGCAGTCTGCATCACTTCCTGAACAGTTTTTTGCGTAATCATATGCCTGTTTTCACATGTTTTGATTAGGAATCTGTATCGATTTGCAAAACATCCTGCATGCTGAATACACCTTTTTTGCCCATAATCCATTCTGCAGCCAGTAGGGCTCCTGATGCAAACCCTTTCCGGGAATGCGCCTCATGCACCAAACGTATTTCATCAATTTCTGAAACATAGCGAACCTCATGCATGCCCGGGGCCGGATCTTGCCGAATGGAGGTAATCCCTATTTCGTCGGAATTTGGCTCAACATTGGGCGAAATCGTCCACTTTTTCTTCCGATGAAGCTCAGAAACAATGTCGTTTGCCAAGGTGATAGAAGTACCGCTTGGTTTGTCCAGTTTTTGAGTATGGTGCGTTTCAGTAATCGCGACATCGTACATGTCATAGCCACGCATCATACGGGCTAGTTTACGGTTGAGATCAAAAAAAAGATTTACCCCAATGCTAAAATTGGATGCGTACAGAAATGCCCCATTTTTCTGATGAACCAGATTTTCTACATCTGCAATTCGACTGATCCAGCCGGTAGTTCCACATACCACAGGAACACCTGCGTCAAGGCATGCTTCGATGTTGCCAAAAGCAGAATCAGGGGTGGAAAACTCGATCGCCACATCAGCCCATTGCAATACCTTGGGATGAAATTCCTGCAGATTTTCACTAGATATTCTACATAGAATCGTATGCCCTCTGCGTACGGCAAGTTCCTCGATAGCCTTTCCCATTTTACCGTAGCCGATGATTGCAATGTCCATTGATGCGTATTTTTTTACAAAGATACTCAGATTGAAGTATTTCATCCTCTCAAAGATCGAACTATCAGGTATAACCGGAAGTGATTTACAAATCAAAGATCTCGAATTGCACAGGATTAAATATCTTTGCGGTAACGAAAATTGGAAGTAATGGAAAAAGTGCTTGGTATCGGATCAAGAGTCAAACACCCCGCATTTGGCGACGGGGTAGTCATCGCTGCTGATGTTGCTGCTTACAGGGTATGCTTTATTACCTATGGCATTAAATTGGTCGGTAAAGAATACTCCTCCTGGGAAATTATTGAACGAATTGAAGCCGATGAAAAAGTATCCTTCTCTGAGGCAGAACGATCGCTAATCAAAATTTTACGGACCTGGTCAGATGTATCGGAAGTGGTGCCGTTGGGTGATAAATGGAAAGATGGGGTGATGATCCTGAAACCCGGAGATGATCAACTCAAATCGAAGGAGATTCCGATTGATACATTTTTTCACAAAATCGTCATGGTCAGAGACAGACTGCGTGTGATGGAACAACGCATCAATGCCTCCGAATTGAATGACGAAGAAAAAGTGAACCTCCAGCAATACATTACCCGGATCTATGGTAGTTTAACCACGTTTAACGTGCTGTTTCGAAATAAAGAAGATCAGTTCACGGGCGAAAAATCTGATAGTTGATATTCCGTTACTCTGGCAGGGTAAAAATCTAAATACACAAAAATTGAATCAATGAAAAATCAGGGTTTTTATCTGGCTTTTTGTGCCATGCTTACTCTTGGCTCATGTGTTGCCCCCAATTCAACCTTCGAGAAAATACCTCCGGGGATCTGGAGAGGCGTTCTGCTCTTAGACAGGGAACCCGTACAGTCCTATGGTGACGACAGAGACATCACGAAAAAATTTGACGTGGATTCCGAACTTCCCTTCAATTTCGAAGTAATGTATGCCAACGATACCTCGTTTTACATTGTTGTCCACAACGCAGAAGAAAGGATTGAAGTCAGAGACATCCGTTTTGGGAGAGATAGAGCGACGGGGAAAGATACTGTTGAAATTGATTTTCCCTTATTCGATACAACCATAAAGGCAATCTACGAAGATGGCATCATGGAGGGTGATTGGATCGTACATTACCGCGACAACTACCGCATCCCATTCAAGGCTGTGCACGGGAAAAGCAACAGGTTTGAGATGATCAACAATGTCGCACCTGAAAACGTAGCAGGGGAGTGGCAATGTACATTTTCTATCGGTCAGGAAGATGAATATCCGGCAACAGGTATTTTCAAGCAATCAAACGACCGGATTACAGGTACTTTTTTGACAGAAACAGGTGATTATCGCTTCCTCGAAGGAATCGTTGTTGGTAAAAAGATGTATCTGTCGGCTTTCGATGGTGCACATGCATTTTTATTTTTGGGTAAATTGATGCAGGACGGAAGCATCACCGGAACCTTTCGCTCGGGCAGTCATTTTAGTAGCCAGTGGACAGGAATAAAAATGACAGGAAACCAGTCTCAACTCAGAGATGCTGATTCGTTGACCAAGGCAAGGAAAGATATTCCTCTGCAGTTTTCATTTCCGAATTCTGAAGGAAAAATGGTAGGCTTATCTGACGAACAATATCGTAACAAAGCAAAAATCATACAAATTATGGGGACCTGGTGTCCGAATTGCCTGGATGAAACAATGTTTTTACAATCCTACTTTGCAGAAAATTCTACCGAAGACATTGAAATAATATCTTTATGTTTCGAAAGATACAAATCACAGGATAAAGCCCTGGAAATCATTCGTCAGTATAAAACAAAACTCGGCTTGCAACATGAATTGCTCTATGCCGGATATTTTGATAAAAAAGAAGCTGGCAAACAAGTCCCTGCACTCGACTCGATTTTATCTTACCCGACATTACTTTTTGTCGACAAGCAAAATCAAATTCAAGGTGTCCACACAGGCTTTTCAGGTCCAGCAACACCTTCCTTTGCTTCTTTTAAAGAAGATTTTCGAAGAAAAATCTCACAATTGACAGACAAGAAATAGTATAGGACTTCGTGAATCGAAGTTCCTGGAAAGAGAAATGTACATGCATATTAATATATAAACTCTGTTAAATGGCTCAAATCGTTTGTATTACGGGTGCTACTTCTGGCATAGGAAAAGCAACAGCAATCTTGTTTGCCAAGCACGGCTATCAACTGATACTGACAGGAAGACGGCAGGAAAGACTGAAAACTCTGAAAGAAGAACTTGAGCAACAATTTCAGGTGAAAGTCTTGGATCTGGCTTTTGATATCAGATCGAACGCTGAAGTAGAAAAGGCATTTGGTTCCTTAAAAGATGATTGGAAGACAGTTGACATACTCGTCAATAATGCAGGACTGGCTTCCGGACTGGCACCCATTCATGAAGGAAAATTGGACGATTGGGAAGCGATGATTGACACAAATCTGAAAGGATTGCTCTACGTTACAAGATGTCTGAGTCCTGGAATGGTTGCCAGGCAGAGCGGACATATCATAAATGTTTGCTCTACTGCAGGACATGAAGTCTACCCTAACGGCAATGTGTATTCAGCGACCAAATATGCTGTGAATGCGCTTTCAAGGTCTATGCGCTTAGATCTTTATACCCAAGGTATTCGGGTAAGTCAGGTTTCTCCCGGGCATGTCGAAGAGACTGAATTTGCATTGGTGCGCTTTCACGGGGACACCGATAAAGCGAATATCTACAGCAACTTCACCCCATTGAAAGCTTCTGATGTAGCAGAAACTATTTATTTTATGGCGTCACGTCCGCCACATGTGAATATTCAAGACATTCTCATTATGCCAAGTCAACAGGCTGGAAGCACGTTTATCGACCGATCTGGAAGAAAGTTTTAAAATTTGGCGTATTTGCTGAACCAATAAATCAGTGTTTTGTTTGCTCACAAATGTGTGCAAATGAGTTCCACAGCAATTGTTTGGTTCAGAAACGATCTCCGTGTCCATGATAATGAAGCATTAATAAGTGCTCTTTCGAAGCATGATTTCATTATACCCGTATATATTCTAGATGACAGGTTTCTAAAAGAAAAAACTTCCTTTGGTTTTGCGAAGACTGGCCTGTTCCGAACAAAGTTTATTTTGGAGGCTTTGCAGGACCTGAGACAAAACCTAGAAAGCAAAGGCAGCTCTCTGATTCTCCGGCAAGGCATAGCTGAACACATTTTGAGCGATCTCGCAAAAGAGACCAATGCGCAGTGTGTTTATTGCAACAGAGAAAGAACGTTTGAGGAGATTACTATACAGGACAATCTGGAAAAATCATTATGGAAACTCGGCAAAGAACTTCACTACGTAAGGGGTAAAATGTTATACTATACGTCAGATTTGCCTTTTCCAGTGTCTCAGGTACCTGATGTATTTACGCAATACCGGAAGGAAATTGAATCGACAACGAGAGTGAGAGAACCTTATGATGTGCCAGATGTAATGCCGTTTCCTGAAATCAGTTTGAATAGGGGAGAGGTGCCCTCTTTGGCGGACTACGGTTTTACGACTATTGAAAAAGGGAGTTCAGAAAAACTTCATTTTCAAGGAGGAGAGACGGCTGGGCTAAATCAATTGAATTACTATCTATGGAAAACAGATCTGATTCAAAATTATAAAAACACCCGAAATGGTTTTATGGGCTGGGATTATTCCAGTAAGTTTTCTCCGTGGTTATCACAGGGGTGCTTGTCACCCAAACAAATCTACCGGGAACTAAAACTATATGAGGCTGAAAAAGGTGCTAATGAATCTACCTACTGGCTTTATTTTGAATTGCTTTGGCGAGATTATTTTCGCTTGATGGCAAAAAAGTATGGTAACAGGCTTTTTTACAAATCAGGAATCAGAGGTAAAAAGCAAAAAGTATCTGCTGACATGAATGATTTTAAGATTTGGGCAAATGGCAATACGGGTGTCCCTTTGGTAGATGCCTGTATGCAACAACTTAATCAAACAGGATTTATGTCTAACCGAGGTCGACAAATTGTAGCCAGCTTCCTTGTAAACGACCTAAATCTTGATTGGAGAATGGGGGCTGAATATTTCGAGTCACTGCTCATCGATTATGACCCATGCTCCAACTATGGAAACTGGAATTACCTGGCTGGTATAGGCAATGATCCCAGAGAAGACCGTTACTTCAATATCGCTTCACAGGCTAAAAAATATGACCCCAACGGTGAATTTGTTCAGTTATATATCAATGAAGCTTTTTCTTAAACAGGTACAAGCGCATACAATGTTCGATTGAATTGTATATGAGGCTGATTTTTAGATTGTTATAATATAAATTGGCAATTCGGGGAACTTATTTTGAGTGAATTTTGTTAAAAGGGCATATTTTTGACAAATTAAACAAACAAAATCATGAAATTCACACTTAATGTATTTTTCTTAATCAGCTCATTTTTAATTACATATGCGTCTTCGGCGCAGAAAACACTTGAATCCGGACACGTCAAAATGGAAATCACAGCTGTAAGCGCAGATGACCCCCAAACTGAGATGATGCTCGCGAGCATGAAAGGCTCCCAGACGGAGGTCTTTTTCAGAGGGAATGAACACGTTACCTCGATGGATATGATGGGAGGAATGATCAAAACAAAAACCCATATCAGTCACGCAACCAATACCATGAATATGCTCTTTGACATGAGCATGATGGGACAAAAAACCTGGGTTGAATCTAAACTGGACGACACATTGAAGCCTGAGGATAAAGAACGAATGTCGAAAACAAAAATCACATACGACAAAAAAGATACTAAAACAATTCTTGGATATAATTGCTACAAAATGACGATTTCTTCTCCTGATATGGAAGGAATGAATGTGACGGGTTATGTGACGGAGCAGATTAAAACAAAAGCAAATCTTGTGCAGGGATTTCAGTCACTTGAATTCGCCGGTTACACGATGGAATTTACAGTCTCCAGTCCACAGTTTGCCATGACAATGACAGCAGTTGAAATTTCTGATAATGTCGTGGATGCAAATTTTGTACTGGATACAAAAGGATATAAAAAAATGACGATGGCCGAATTCCAGCAAGCAATGGGTGGCATGGGCGGAGGTTTTGGATTTTAATCTGATACAATTAGATTGAAACTTAATCCCTGGTTAATTTGAAATAAAACGCGAAAGAATGAGTTTGATTCTTTCGCGTTTTTTTTGAGATAGATTTAGCCTATAATTAATATTATGTTAAATAGAGTTTTATTGATTTGGCATTACTGTACAAACGCACCCTTTCTTATTTGCTGCAACGGATTTGTCCTCTGAAGATTAACGAAAAGAATCATCGACTTTTCTTCAGACAAACCAAGGCGAATCATTCCTTAAATCAGCCCGATTGCCTATGTTTGCAAAAACATTCAAACATTGAAGCAATATATACCAACCTTATTGACCGCCGGCAACCTTGTCTGCGGATTTACAGCCATTATGATTGGAGATTTTTACTGGAGTCCAATTCTATTACTATGTTGTTTCTTATTCGATAGCCTGGATGGTTTGGTAGCTAGAATGCTCAATGCCCAAAGCGAATTCGGTAAACAAATGGATTCTTTGGCAGATGTCATTAGTTTTGGTGTCGCTCCGGCATATCTATATTCTCTGTACTCACCAGACTTCGAAAACAGGTGGTACACCATTTCAACTTGTGCACTCATTGTAGTCGCAGGTACAATCCGATTAGCCAAATTTAACATCACACCTTCTAAGCCATATTTTATGGGATTACCAATCCCTGCTAATGCACTTTTTTATATTGGAGTCATCATAGCCATCGAAAACGAAAGCAGTGCTTTTATACATTTTTTTGACTCCAAAATCAATTATTTTATCACTCCCCTATTTCTTAGCTTAATGATGGTCAGCTTTCCGTTAAGGATGTTCTCCACAAAAAGTATGTCAAAAGACTGGAGAGATAATTTCTTCCCGCTTCTCATGGCTATTCTTTCCATTGTCATTTTTTTTATGACTAAGTTTCAAGCCGTAGCCATTATCATCATTGTTTACATCATTCTATCTGTTGTACATACAATCTTTAGCAAATATGTATGGCACAAACTCTAAACATTTTGCTGATGAATTGATTTATATATGTGAAAATTTCAAGCACAAATGGCAATAATTATAACCGATGAATGTATCAATTGCGGGGCATGCGAACCAGAGTGCCCAAATAATGCAATTTATGAAGGTGGAATTGAATGGGCGATCAAAGATGGAACCAGCATCACCGGTGCATACTCTTTGGAAAATGGTGACCAGATAGACGCCGCCTCCAAGCAGAGACCCATTTCTGAGGAATACTACTATATTGTCCCTGACAAGTGCACAGAATGCGTAGGTTTTCATGAAGAGCCTCAGTGTGCCGCCGTTTGTCCGGTAGATTGTTGCGTGCCAGATCCTGATCGCGTTGAGTCTGAGGAAATTCTTTTATCTAGAAAATCAAGGCTTCACCTGTAATTTTTCTCTTTTTTTTTAATAAAAAAAAGTCCCGGACTGCTTTTCACAATCCGGAACTAAGTCATTGCCAGTTTTTTGAACTGACTAAGCAGAACTTCAATCGTCTATTTGATTTTCTGCTTCTATTGAGTATGGTTATTATTCCACTAAAATCATCTTTCGACTCTCGCTTTTTCCGTTTGCCGTGATTGTATAATAATATACACCTGAATTTCCAAGCTGCTCTCTTGTAATGATTTCTTGATGTACTCCCCTATTCAGATGCATTTCCTTTGACATTACAACTTTTCCGTTGACATTAAAAATCTGGAGCTGTACAACCGCATTTTCAACAAGTTGAATCCCAATAGTAGTTTGCTGTCTGAAGGGATTGGGCTCATTCTGGCATGACAAAGCTGAAGCTTGTGACTGATGTTCTTTAGAAAGAGCAACCTCTAAAATTCTTAAATCAGGGCCATATGCTTCATTCTTCCATCCAGAATCAAGAGGCTGAATCTCTGGAAAGGATTCCTTAGTCTTGACTTTTATGACTAACGAAAATACAGGCATATTCTCTGGTAGAGTCATAGAATTAGTCAACGTAAAGCTGATTCTTAAGACATTTTGTATAATGCTGTATTGATTTTTACTCAAAGGCAATCCCATAGGCTGAATTCCAATTATCTCACCTATGGATGAAGTTAATGCCAATTGGAGACCCGAAATGTCTTTCAAATCACGGTTGTATACAGGAATTTCAACTAGATCACTATTCGCTTGCTGAACCGGTCTACCTGCCAACAGGGTAAGAACTTGATTTGTCCTGGTTTCCATGATGCCGCTCACTTGATTGACAATAGCGTTCCCGCTGACATCACCAATCTTGACAGCTACAAAATTTAGATCCTGTTGAGGTAGGCCGGCATAAGTCATTACCTGTTCCTCAAATGGGAAAGGCTGTGAGGGATTCATGTTCTGACTTTCCACCGGAAATCTCCAACTGGTGTTTACGGAAAACTCCGGCAGTAGCTTCAAAATCAACTTTCTGATTTCCGTCAAATCAGCTGCTGATAATCTTCCATCATTTGTTGCATCAGCAGCAATGACCTGGTAAGGACTGGGCATCGTTTGTATGCCCAATATATGACGCTGGATCATAACAAGATCCAATGTAGTGACTCCATTTAAATCATCACCATCTTTGGAAACCCCCAATTGCGTATCATCTTGAATATCCACATCAAAATTACCATACTCGTCTGTCATCACGCTTCCCATCACACCTGAACTCATCGAAGTTGGAATTACTTCCGCATTCATAAGGCCCAAACCTTCCTTTGTACGAATTACTCCACTAATGCGAGTCATTGGCGGGGTATTATCAACGATTGTCAGTTCGATTGTGCAGAAATCCTGATTCAGGTTTTCATCCCAGACAGATACTTCCAGATTGATTTTTCCTGCAGCTGTGAAAATCCTGCCAGCCGTTCGTGAAGATGGTAACCATTTGTAGGCTTTACCATTACTATATTCTGCTGATGTTGCTGAAACGCCGGCACCTTTGAAGAAATGCTCCTCATTGAGCTTACTTAAGACTGGATTAGTGAGATTTCCGTTTTCACGGAAGGTAAAGTATAATTTACCCTGTGGCGTGCAATTATCAAACGATCCTTTATCGAAGTCTTTCGCCCACAGCTCAACCATTCTTGGATTTACCTGCATGAGTGCAGTAGACAAACCAACACAGTAAGGAGTGGGCGATTTTTTATCCACTACCATGATGCTACTCTCACATTGGCTTACATTGCCACAACCATCAGTCGTTTTCCAAATCACCGGATGGCTGATATTTTCTGCATCCAGGGTAAAATCAGGTAAATTTACCACTCCCCCACTCGATTTTGTAGGAGGGATATAGCTTACAAAGACAGTGTTGGCAAATGTAATTCCCGGATGTTGTGCCTGCAATGCTGTCCAGTTTGGATTCAATTGTCCGGCTACAAATTTATCTTGTCTGGCCCAAATGCCATTCCATGCTTTGTTTACAAAACTTGAACCAATACGATCCACTGTGCCATTTGCCCACAGATCGACATATGATTGCCATTTGATCCAGCTTTCATCTGCACACACCAAAACATCGGATGCAGTAGCTGTCAATTTCACAACACCCTCACAGCCACCATTTGGATTTAGCGGGTTGGGATTGGCAGTAACCATGATGTTTTCGCACTTCATGACTGGAGCTATAGCATCTTTATACGTATAGTAATACACAATTGGCTGTCCATTGAGTGTCGTAATTTCCTGCCCTGAACACCAGTTAATATACTTGTATGTTACCCTCCACTTTTTACATGCACCATCCTCAAAAAGGAAGGTGTCAATTGTAATATTTTCGCCTACGATATCACATTGACCATAATCCAAAATGGGGTTTTTGATCAACGAATTTGAGGCGTTTCGAACATCTTCAAGCGAAAGTGAACAACCAGGCCATTCACTTACACCACCTCTCTGTGGAAAAGTAACCGTGAATGCTTTACCTAAGCCACTTACTGTAATGATTTGTGAGCAACTTGACTTGTTAGTCCCTTTTTCCACAAAGAAATCTCTGCGGATTGTTCCGGTCTTACACAAAACATTGGAATTGCCTATCCAGGCATCTTTGTAAGTCATGCCAAGTGAAGTACACAAATCAGATGTAACCGGTGAACCTGTGACAGATAGATTTGCATTGCTTACAGGTGATTCTTTTTCAAGACTCAGATACAGCTCTGTATCGCAAGTGACGGTAACCTCTTTTGGACATACAATGGCTGGTGCAATTTTATTTTCAACACGGATCGTCGCCCATGTAGTTGCATAATTGTCCTTTAATCCATTGATAATCAGATTGTCACCATAAATAGAATTGTTATTGGCGTCATCCCAGACTCGCATTTCCACCTCATATTCACCAAATGACTGACCATCCGGTATATCTTCACAACAAAACTTCACATATGCCCCTCCATCATTATCATTTTTGTTGTCAAACGGATGAAACCAAGACTGCTGAGGCACTTCTGAAGGGACATCGCTATGGTTATTGAAAGTACTATTATTATTATGGTCAGATAGCCCGGTATTTTCACAGGCGCCACCGGTTTTTCTTCTGATTTCTACTTTGATCGGGCTGCAATTATCATACGACCCATTATCTACCTGCCAGGCATAGATTTTAGCACTTCCATCCTGATCTACTCCGGATCCAGTAAGACTCAATACTAGATTTCTCTTTGCCAATGCAACGGGAGGTGCTACGTCGATGACAGTAATATTGGCATTTTTCTCAGTGCGGTTTCCACAACAATCTTCCGCCCAGTAAGTGACAGTAACGGTACCGCTGGTCAAGCCTTTGATTTTGTAAGTAGGTTGGTTACCTTCTAATACCAAACCGGCAGGCACGAGCACTCCCCATCGGATTTCAGAAGTGCTATTGCAATTATCCTGCAATTCCCAGGGTTTTTCTACCACCCACTCAGCCTGACAGCCTATAGGATCCATATTGATCGTAACATCTCTGACTCCAAATGCTGGCGCTTTATCATCCACCGCATGAATCAACTGGACATGTTCAGAAATTTTTCTGTTGCAATCATCAAAGATTTGCCATGTACGCACGATTTTTTGATTTCCTCCACACCCCAATCCACATGCAGCAAATACATCGTCTTTGTAGGATATATTCAGGTTGCATAATGTCACATCAGCTTTTTGATCATGCAGCATGCCGTCGAAACCAATTTGCTTGTAGGTATAATATCCGGATATAAACCCTTCATTTAACTCCACAACACCCGGAGTTGCACTAAAGTCATCTGCAAAGCCACCAATATTGGCGGTAGATGCTGTTCCTGTTCTGCTGTCCACGTCTTTGAATGCGGCTACAGAAGCTGGATCAACATTCACCCCGCAAGTGAGTTGTACATCGGTCGACGGCGGAGTAAGATCTTCAAATTCAAGTGAATTAAACGAAAAAGTTTGTGTGCACACTGATGTATTACCTGCGGCATCCACAAAAGTCCAGTCTCTTACCAGCTTCGTTTTGCCACATTTTACGGATGAGATTTTATCTTCAAAGGAAATATTCAGATTGGAACAGTCTTTTACAACCGGAGGCAGCGAAAGCTTCGCTTTGTTTGCATTCTGACCAGGAATATTATATAACATTCCTACTGTTTCTCTTTTTACGACTTCAATGTCAACACATCGGAACTGACACTCAGGTGCGTTGGCCGGATTGGTAATGACCTGAACCTGTCCAGCGCCTGTCATATTCATTGTGTATGCACCGGTGGCAATCTGAGTACCAAAAGTTGTAAACACCAAAACATAGTCAACTCCTGCTGTCAGATTCGTCGTGATTAATGGGTCCAGGTCTCCTGCTCCATCATCATTTCCTACAATAAAGTTGACACAGGGATTTGCTGGATCAAAAGGAGCAGTGTAAATAATTGCATACGTATCCCCCTGAGAGCCATTCGCATTGAACGTGTATGACCCTGTGACAGAAACCTGAAACGGATATACATCATAATACTTAGCTGTTGTACCTAACGTACAGGTAGTTGTAGCTGTAGGTCTGTTAAATGTAGGATCAGTAGCAGTAATTGTACCGCTGAAACTTGACACTGCAGTAATGGTAGGATTGTCCACACAGGCACAATTTACGACTGGCGCTTGCTTATCCTCTACAAGAAATGTACCCCTGCATGTGGCACCCGACGGACCTACAATTTCATATCCATGTACACCATACGGCAAGGAAAGCGCTACTCCTTGGGGCACATTTGATATCATGGCTGCCTCACTTTGATTGGGCAACACATTAATTTGGTAACTAGTGAAGCAGGCATAAGGCCCACCTTCCAAAAACGCATCAAATGTCAACGTCACTTTGCAGTTTTCATCCACAGAAATATTAACGTGATCATTACAAACAACATTATCAGATACATTTGGAGTAGGAAGAACGCTTAAATTCACTGAACATTTGTCAGCTACAAGACCAGATGGTGTATTCAGCTCATACTGTAAGACATAGTTCCCTGGGCCTACAATATCTCCGGTTCCCAAGGCTGACTTTTTAACAATGCTGTAAGAACAATTATCTACTGATAAGGTCACATAGTTTGGGATTTGAAAACCACATTCACCGGACTGAAGACTTACTTGCTGGTTGCCTGCGCAAATAAGAGTACATGCGCCCCCGGTTCCACCGCCTCCTCCCGGATTGCCGGTAGGGAGCGTAACATTTGCTGTCCAGCCA
>JAJTEZ010000170.1 GCA_021298335.1 Saprospiraceae bacterium
TTCCTTTACCGCAAAATATGTTCCTTTTTCACTACCTGGCAAATTTTCCTTAACAAGTGATTTTACCAGTTTTACATCGTGTTTGAGCATGCCTCTGATTGAAGGTATATCATGCCAGTCTCCTTCGATGGCTAGTGTACGGATCTCACGGCCATGTTCGTCAATGGTTGAATCCAAAGATATCACCCTGTTTTCTTCAGTTGACGACTGAATGCCTTGTGACATTCCTTCAGGAATACGCCAGATGTCATTGTCATTTTGCATTTCATTTGGGATCAGGAAAATTTCCAGCCCCTTTTCATGAAACCTGTAAATCACGACTCTGACAAGGTCCAGAACACTCATATTTGCAGATTTGATTGGTCAAAGGTACAATATTCCAGCTTGAATTTTTCCGGAATTGAGTACTTAACCCAAATCCGGCATTTTTGTTGCACCTTTCACCGAAAGTATCTGGTTTCTGTTACTGAAAAAAGGATTTTAGCGCGTTGCGGGTCAGTGATTTTCTCATTCGTCTGATGGCCCGTTCCTTGATTTGCCTGACCCTTTCTCTGGTTAAACCGTATAATTCGCCGATTTCTTCAAGGTTCAACGGCTTGTTGCCATCCAAACCATAATAAGCGACGACAACCTCTATTTCTCTTGGAGATAATATTTCGAGGCCTTCCACAATTTCCTTCTTCACGGATTCTTCCATGAGTTTCAGGTCCGGACTGTCTTCGTCGCCCAATGTCATCATATCCACCATGGTAGCTGCTCCCTCATCATCCGAAAGGGGAGCGTCTACCGAAATGTGACGATTTCCTCCTTTTAGCATCGCATGAATGTCTGCAGGATTCACCCCAAGAATTTCAGCAAGTTCTTCGCTCGATGGCTCCCGCTCATTTTTCTGAACAAAAGCCACCCAAGCATCATTGACCTTATTGTAGGCTGTCATTTTATTGAGCGGTAGTCTAACCATTCGGGAGTATTCCACAATGGCCTGCAAGATAGACTGGCGAATCCACCAAACAGCATAGGAGATAAATTTAAACCCCTTTGTTTCGTCAAATCTCTTGGCAGCCTTCATTAATCCTACATTCCCCTCGTTTATCAGATCTGGCAATGACAAGCCCTGATTTTGATATTGCTTGGCAACAGAAACCACAAAGCGAAGGTTTGCCTTTGTCAGGCGCTCCAGAGCGGCCTGATCTCCTTGCCTGATGCGTCTCGCCAACTCTGCTTCTTCATCTGAATTCAGCAGATCGATGCGACTGATGTCTACCAGGTATTTGTCTAAGGCGACACTCTCCCGTGATGTAATATTGTTCGTGATTTTTAATTGCCTCATGTTGGTCTGCTGTGATAGTTTTACTCTAAAAAGGTGATTGTCGAGAAAAAATTGTCAAAAAATTACATCTGACTAGACTATGACAACCTTCTTACAAAAAAAGTTCAATCTTATGAATCTTTTAATAATATATTAAGAATTCTATAACAGAAATATGAGGTAAATCTTTTTCATCTCAAATTCAGACTATTCAACCAGCACTCACTGATTGAAATAAAGCAATTACAGTTCTACCTGTAATCCCGTCAAGTCATCAGTCATTTGCATTAGTTGAAGTTCAGACGAAAATACAGCCTGAAAGGCAAATTTCTGGTTTCTTTTTGCAAATTCATAAATCACCTGATCTGTCGGTGGCATATCCAGATCGACAAGATCATTTTCGTGCACCCAGACCAGCTGACCTTCATCACATGGAGGAGCGGGAAGGAATTCATCAAGCTGGACTTTATAAATAAAACTGATCCAGTTATAATCCACCGGCGAAGTTTCAGTCAACGTACCACAATACTCCGGATAACTGATGTGCATCCCGGTTTCTTCCCTGACCTCCCGAATGACGGCATCATATGGCGACTCACAGGCATCCACCTTTCCGCCAACCGGGACAAATTTTCCCTGGTATGGTGATTTGGAACGAATGAGCAACAGATACAACTGTCCACATTGAATGATGCAAAAAACAGCAGCTCTCTTCAGTCCGGAAGGTACCCGCGAATGTATTTTTTCAGGCCCCATAAGGAATCCAGATATTTTTAACCTCTGATGCATGTACCAAAAAATCCCTGCCTTCACCCTGCTGAGGGTCCGTCCAGTTGCGGAACTTGCCCAGGGACACCCATGTTCGTTTCAAATTGGAAGCTGAAAGCTTTTCAACCGCAGCACTTCCTTCCTTATCACCAAAAAACCAGATCCCATCCACATCATCGTGTTTGGCAAGTTCTGTCATGAGTTCCATCCTGGCACCGGTGATGACATTTATAACGCCATCGGGCAAGTCGGACGTTTCAAAAATCTGCACCATCCTGAGCGCGATCAACGGAAATCTCTCAGATGGAATGATAACCACTGTATTTCCAAGTGCAATCGCGGGTGCAAAAAGTGAGACAAATGCCAGCAATGGACACTCATCCGGACAGGCGATACCCATTACTCCGATCTTTTCATTCATAGCCATTGTCACGAACCGCTGTAAAGTACTGTGTACCTTACCGTCAAACTTGTCTGCCCATGCAGCATATGTAAACAATCGGTCGATGGATTTCTGGACTTCTTCGAGTGCAGAAGCATGTGATTGATGCGTCATGCTAACCAGTAAATTTGCAAGTTCATCTGTACGCAACGACATATTCTCTCCCAGGTAATATAAAATTTGTGCCCTCGCATGGCCTGAAAATCCAGACCACGAAGAAGCTTTGTGGGCAGCTTCTACGGCATTGCGAATATCTTTTCGGTTGGCTTTTGGTATTTCACCGATCAACGTTCCGGAGGCATCCAGCACAGGAAGCGAATTGCCGCCATCTGGTCTTACCTGTTTGCCGCCAATATAGATTTTGGGAGACAAATCTATACCAGAGCCTTTCAATCTTTCCTTTGGATCACCTGATTCAGGTTTTACAGGTGTTTCTAAAAAGCTGTCTTCTATGCGAAGCCTGCAATATTCACGCAACCCTTCCTCTCCGCCTTCTCTGCCGTACCCCGATTCACGGTAGCCTCCAAAGCCTGAGGCAGCATCGAACTGGTTGGAGCAGTTGATCCAAACACTGCCCGCTTTCAATTGAGGAGCAATATCAAGGGCAAGATTGATATTTTCAGTCCAGATACTTGCCGCGAGACCATATCGTGTATGGTTTGCCAGTCTGACTGCCTCTGAAGGAGTTCGGAATGACATAGCTACGAGCACGGGACCAAAAATTTCCTCCTGTGCAATAACGGAAGAAGGGGCTACATCTGTAAAAAGAGTTGGTGGAAAAAAGCATCCATTCTCCGGGAGTTTCCAGGATGGTTGCCAGCAAGTATTTCCCTCATCAATTCCTCTTTTGACCAGTGTATCAATAGTTTGATACTGGATCGGGTCAACAACTGCTCCGATATCAATACACTTATCCAGAGAATTGCCCATTCTAAGGGTTTCCATCCTTCGCCGAATTTTGGCATATAATTGCTCAGCTACGCTTTCCTGCACGAGCAGACGTGATCCTGCACAACAAACCTGTCCCTGGTTAAACCAAATGGCGTCTACAATACCTTCTACGACACTGTCAAGATCGGCATCTTCAAACACAAGAAAAGGAGATTTACCGCCCAGCTCCAGTGAAATCTTTTTCCCGGATCCGGCTGTTGCCATCCGAATGGATTTTCCAACTTCTGTTGAACCCGTAAATGCAATTTTATCGACGTCAGGGTGTGCCACCAGTGCTGCACCCGTCGCACCATGTCCAGTGATAATATTCACGACACCAGGTGGCAATCCGATTTCGAGGCAAATATCTGCAAATAATAAAGCTGTCAAAGGTGTATATTCAGCTGGCTTTAAGACTACTGTATTTCCCATAGCTAGCGCCGGGGCAATTTTCCAGGAAAGCATGAGTAATGGAAAATTCCAAGGAATAATTTGTCCCACCACACCTACAGGTCTGACATCTTTCCATTCTGAGGATGACAGCTGTGCCCATCCGGCGTGATAATAAAAATGCCTCGCCACTAATGGTATATCAATATCGCGGGATTCACGGATCGGTTTGCCATTGTCCATCGATTCCAGTGTTGCAAACAGCCTCGCATGTTTTTGGATCTGCCTCGCCAGCGCATATAGATATTTAGCACGCTGATGACCACTCAACCCAGCCCAGCTGATCTGCGCTTTCCGCGCCGATCTGACTGCTAGGTCAACATCTGCCGCATTTCCATTGGCAACATTTGCCAGGAATACACCACTGGACGGATTTTTCGTCTCAAAATGTTCTTCAGAATCAGGAGCTGACCATTTTCCATCTATAAACAATCCAAATGTATGTTGATGGCTGGCTAGAAAATCTACTGCCTCCTGATTGCTTTCAGGAGCAGGGCCATAAGTCATGGATTGGAATATTTCTTTAACAGACATAAAATTCGTTTAATATTGTAAAGTACCAAAATCTCTGCCCACCTCAGGACATTGGGTGCCTGTAGCTGGCAGAATACCTGCCAGTGACAAAATGCTCCAGCTGACGCTCAATATCACCAAGAAGCGAACTGGCACCAAATCGGAACAAATCCGGTTGAAGCCAGGCTTCACCCAATTCTTCCTTGATCAGCACCAGATATAAGAGAGCATCTTTGGCTTGTGAGATTCCTCCGGCAGGCTTGTACCCCACCTGAAACCCTGTGAGTTCATGATACTGGCGGATAGCCCGAATCATGACAAGACTCACGGGCAATGTCGCATTCACAGCCTCCTTTCCGGTGCTTGTTTTGATAAAATCTGACCCGGCCATCATAGCCACCATACTGGCTTTCGCTACATGAGTCAGAGTGGGCAATTCTCCGGTGGCCAGTATAGTTTTCATATGCGCATGACGGCATGCAGCCCTGCAAGCAGCGATCTCCTCATACAATTCGTGCCACCTGCCCTGCATAACCAATGCCCGACTGATCACAATATCAATT
>JAJTEZ010000009.1 GCA_021298335.1 Saprospiraceae bacterium
CAGAAGCACCCTCCAGTGCTGTGGCCTTGCCTCCTGAAGTGAGGATGAAATGCAAATTTGAAATCTGCCTCAATACCTGTACCTCCCTGATAAGATCAGTGCACTCGTCAATCGCTTTATGCATCGTCACAGGAAATGGAAATGCCGCTTTACAAAGGCGAATCATGGCATTAACGTCTACCCTCACCTGATTGTCTTCGCTTTTTACCAAAGCCCCGGTGACAAATCCGTCAATCCGCATCGCCTTAAAGTTAATGACGTCCGCCATCATGCCTTCAATCTCTTCAGAAGTATAGTAAAATACTCCTTCCCGCGGACGAATCATGATCTTCAATGGAACTTTTACCGATGCCGAAAGTTGAGAAACGAAATCTGCTCCTGGTGTGAGGCCATCCAAATCAAGCCGACTACAAACCTCAAGTTGATGTGCGCCCAGACGACATGCCTCTATACCCTCATCCAACGTCTCCACACATGCCTCCAAGACCGGCTTTTTTTGTGTCATGCCTTTTTGGAATTTAAAGAAAAAAAATGAGGTAATACAAAATGCATTACCTCAACCCTAACCAAATGAAACCAAATTGTTTTACTTATTGTAAAATCTACACAAAGATATTAGAAAAAAATTATTTGACAAGTGTTTTTGAAAAAATATTCAATGTTATATGTTTTTTTTCAAAGAAAATGAATTTTTTACTAACACTTTTTAGAAAAATACCAAATAAATGCGCACTTCATCTTACTCAGATTTAAAACAAAATTTATTATTCCAGAGTCAGTGCACTAAAATATTTTTATTCTGATTTCAAATAAAGATAATTATTTTGAAATACCCATTATTTGCCATTTGGCTAAATAGTTTTTAGAAAAAATACCATACAGATGCCATCCATTTTCTACAAATACAGGCCGTTTATTCTGATTTCGCTCCATTTTTTCCTGCAAATATCCGGTACTAAGTCGGGAGATAGATCCAACTTTCGAGGACGTGTATTAACAGCTTTCAAAATGGAAAAACAAGGCAACTTTGTATAGCCAGCGCTTTTTACTACTTTTGTCATTATGATGGAATCCAGACCAATGACAATACTCTTTTCCCGTTTCACAACCCGTTTGATTTTCCTGCTTTTTTGTGCCTCTTTTTCTCGCGCCGAGGCTCAGGATGAAGATGCACTAATGATCAGAAAAATTCATGAAGAAGCCCTGGCCAACGGCAAAGCTTATTCATGGCTTACAACATTGTGCACACAGCATGGCGGAAGAATCGCAGGGTCTGACGCGTATTTGGGTGCAGCAAATTTTGGACGGCAAATTCTCGGTTCCCTGCCCGGTGTACAGGCCGCCTTACAAGACTGTGACGCCAGCTACTGGAAGAGAGGACCTAAAGAAGAAGTGTTCATCGTAAAGGCCGATGGCTCCAGAATGAGACTGCGCGCGCTCTCCCTTGGAAATTCAGTAGGTACAGGTGGTCAGGAGATCAAAGCTGAAGTCGTGGAAGTCAAAAACCTTGATGAAGTGGAAGCTCTCGGCAAAGAAGGCATTAAAGGCAAAATTGTTTTTTTCAACCGACCAATGGATCCGGCTCAGATTCGCACATTTTCAGCCTATGGAGGTGCCGTAGACCAGCGCGTGTACGGACCCTCGAAAGCATCAGAATATGGTGCAGTGGCCGCCCTGGTTCGTTCAATGACCACAAAAACAGACACATTTCCACATACTGGAGTGACAGTCTATAAAGATCAGGTTGTTCCCGTGCCGGGAATTGCAATTGCCACTGCAGACGCCGAACTTCTGAGTGAGGCCCTGAAAACCGGTGCCGTGACTGTGTCTCTCAAAACAGATTGCCAGGTCATGGGGCTCAGACCTGCACCTACTGTCGTGGGGGAATGGAAGGGCACAAGCCATGCCGAAGAAATCATTCTTGTGGGAGGACATTTGGATAGCTGGGACGTGGGACAAGGAGCCCACGATGATGGGTCAGGTTGTATGCAGTCGGTGGAAGTGTTGCGCATCCTCCAAAGTGTAGGATACCAACCTAAACGAACACTGCGTTGTGTGTTATTTTCAAATGAGGAAAACGGACTGGCTGGAGGACGCACCTACGCTGAAAAATCCACAGAGGCAGGTGAGTTTCACCTGGCCGCAATCGAATCTGATGCCGGTGGCTTCAGTCCAAGGGGATTCAGCTTTGAGTCAGACACCAGCAAATTTAAAATGTATTACAAGAAAGTAAGCAACTGGCTACCACTTTTGGAAAGTTATGGCATCGCGTTTGAAACCGGGGGCTCAGGAGCAGATATCGGTCCACTCAAAACTCAGAAGGGACTGCTCATAGGTTTACGCCCGGATTCCCAGAGATATTTTGATTTTCACCATACCGAAGATGACAGAATTGAAAACGTGAATCAGCGCGAACTCTCCCTGGGCGCAGCCGCCATGGCAAGCCTGGTCTATCTCATTGACAAATACGGACTGAAGTGAATAAGACATTTTATACTGATGTAATAGAAATAGGCGATCTGCGATTTGCAAAATATATCGAATCAAGAGCCATTGAAGAAAAGGTGCGAGAAATTGCCGACAGCATTCGCGAAGACTACCACGACAAAAATCCTTTGTTTCTTGTAGTCATGAACGGAGCATTCATTTTTGCTGCCGATCTCATCAGAAAATTGCAATTCCCCTGCGAACTGACTTTTATCAGGATTTCCTCATATCACAAAACGGAAAGTACCGGTCAGGTACAAATGTATTTTCCTCCAGGTATAGAGTTTACAGGGCGTCATATTGTCATCATCGAAGACATCATAGATACCGGAAATACAATGGCAGCCTTTCTTCCTGAACTTGAAAAATTTAAGCCTGCTTCCATTAAGATTGCCGCAATACTTGTAAAACAAGATGCACATCTGCATCCCATCGAAACGCATTATCCCGGATTTATCATACCTACAAAATTTGTTGTAGGCTATGGCCTTGATTACGAAGGTATGGGAAGAAATCTCCCCGATTTGTACCAGTTGTTTCAGTCATCAGACTCTTTTCAGGAAGCAGAACATTGATAGTAATCTTATGCCTGAGTCAATACCACATGTGTCAGCCAATACGATCGTGAAACAGTTCATGTATGACAACGATGCGTTTTCCCAATGGATGGGCATTGAAGTCCTGGAAGTATCACCTGGATTTTGTCACCTCCAGGCCAGAATCAGACAAGATATGCTTAATGGATTTGGCATTTGCCATGGAGGTGTTCTCTTTTCCCTCGCTGACAGCGCACTTGCCTTCGCCAGCAATGCGCATGGAAAGCACGCCCTGTCCATCGAAACCTCGGTTTCACTATTTCGTTCGGCAAAAGAGGGTGATGTCGTCCAGGCAAAAACCATAGAGCTGCACAAATCACGCCACATTGCCAGGTATCAGATTGAACTCTCTACAGAGCAGCATGCTTTAGGAGTCTTTCAAGGTACGGTGTATATCCGTGACCAGTCATGGGAAGTAAATCCTTCATCTGAGAATGGATGAACTTCTGCTCCAAATATCCAATCAAAATCAGCAGTTGCTAAACCACAATAAGAAAAAATCTGTTGTAAATCTGATCAAACAAAGGCAAAAATGCAAAAATTATTGATACTGATCCTGGTGGTTGTCCTTTCCGGACAGATCCGTTCACAGGGAATTTCTTTTTTTGAAGGTACTTGGAAGGATGCGCTGGCCAAAGCCAAAGCAGAAGACAAGTTATTATTTGTGGATGCATTCGCAAAATGGTGTGGCCCATGTAAGTCAATGGCTAAAAATGTGTTTACACAGGAAAAAGTAGGTGAGTATTTTAATACCAATTTTGTAAACCTGAAACTTGATATGGAAGAAACTGACGGAGTGACTTTTGGCCACAAATATCCGGTACAGGCTTACCCCACTCTGTTTTTTCTAGATGGTGATGGAAAAGTGGTCAAGACCATCAGGGGTGCCCAGCAAGTGGATGGCTTGCTTTCGCAGGCTGCCGATGCAATCAAAAAAAATGATAAAAGCGGCGCCTTCGAAGCCAAATACAAAGAAGGAGATAGAAGTTATGATTTGGTCTACAATTATGTGAAGGCTCTGAATGCTGCCGGAAAACCAAGCCTGAAAATTTCGAATGAATACCTCAACAGCAATCCGGAAATCACCCAGAATCAGAAATACCTGTTCCTGCTGGAAGCTGCCTGCGAAGCAGACTCCAAACTATTTGACCAAATGATGCAGCAAAAAAAAGAGATCATTGCTCTCGCGGGAAAACAAGCATTTGAAGAAAAATGTAGCAAAGCCTGTGAGAAATCTGTTTCAAAAGCTATTGATTTTGAAATGGAGGAGTTGCTAAATGAAACTCTCGAAAAGTATAAGAAAGCCGTTCCTGCATCGTACGATATTTTTGCAGCAAAATCAAAAATGACCTATTTCCGCGCTTTCAAAAAGGCTGAACCCTACAAAACTGCGTCAAGACAGCTGGCAAAAGCGGACGGAAAAAATCCGGAAACCCTGGAATTTATCGTTCAGGATATCTTAAACAACTTCGAATTTCAGAATGACCTTGTAGCAGATGCGGCTGCTCTTGCATCAGATTTGCTGGAACTGAAAGAAAATTCCTCTACCCTCCAACTCTACACCAAAGCCATGATCAAGCACAATGAGATTGACCGCGCTGTCAAAAAACTGGAGAAATTAAAGGAAAAGGCAGAAAAAGCAAAAAAAGATACTCAAACGTATGAAGGACTGCTCAGATATCTGCAGTCTGTAAAATCATAATTCTGCAAAAAAAAGGCCATGTCAAAGCCTTGGATTACAATAATTTAAGCCTTGGCTTATGATTGGAATTGAACGAATGACATGCCAAATAATTCTTTGGGAAACAGCAGACAACTGATAAATTCAACCTCAAAACAATCAGGAACATGAGCCTACGGAACATTATTTTACATATGACATGCCTCTTTTTGACAACAGGTTTGTTTGGTCAGGAAGCTTTCGAAAAATTGACACCCATGAGCCTTGGTCTACAAAATGGATTTTCCATTGACATCAGCGGAGCAAATAAAAACATGGGAGAAGATGCACTCAAAGAAGTTTGCGCTTCTTCAGGTACTTTGAAATACAACAAAAAAGCTAAAGAATGGCAGTGGCTTCAGGCAAAAATACCAGGAGCCAGAAGTTTTGCTCCCTGGAGTGTCTTTGTTCTGCTGGATGAACAAAAAAACAACCTGAATGCAACGTTCTTTTTTGATACCGGGGACGCTTTTGTAAGCCAGAAAGAATTACCCGACCTGTCCAATCTGGTCAGAGAATGGGTGCGTGAGTTTTATTTCGCAGTGTCTCGAAAGGTGGTGGCTGAAGAAGTCAAGGAAGAAGAAAAAAAATTGCAGGATTTAACTAAAGAACTTGAAAAACTCCAGGGCAAAAAAGACCAATTCCAAAAGGATATCGAAAAGGCAACGCTGAAAATCGCAGAAAGTCAGAAAGCCATCGAACTAAATCTGAAAGACCAGGAACACAAAAAAGTACAGATTACCGACCAGCAGGTTCAAGTAAAAAAATCCATCGATAAATACAATAGTATCGGTAAAAAAAACGATTAATAACAGGCCATGAGTGAGCCGAATACAGATGATTTTGGCTTACGGTTGTTCTGCGGGCCAAGAATTAGCAGAGAAATCAGCAGATACTTCTGAGTTTATTCGTGAGCAATGGAAGTTTGTTGTATTTTTGATGTGATTAATTGAAAATAAAAGCCGGTTCAATCCAGCTTATCTTCTATAAATAAGATCCAATATGCGCATACTATTTGTTACTACGCTTTGCATGGTGTTTTTCAGTCTCAACATCAACGCTCAAAGCGCTTTTCATCGTACATACAGGTCAGGGAGCCAAAGCGATATCATCAGCATTGGTTCACTGCAGATGAAAGATGGGAATTATGTTTCAATGGATTATTTTTTATCCAAAAAAAATCCTTCTGAATCAAGCGATTCACTGATCATCACTAGTTACAAACCCAAAGGTGATATCAACTGGAGCCGCAAACTCATACTGCCGGACACACTAAAAGGTTTTACGTTTCACAATGGATCCATTGTGCAGGCAGAAAACGACTCTCTGTATTTCAGCATGGTCACAAGGCAGGCACCCGTCAGGCAGAGACTGATTGGCGCCATGAGCCGTGGCGGCGCTCTGGGGTGGATGAAATCAGTGAAAATGGCCGGAGAATCTCCCGGGACTCAAACCAGCCATTTGCTGGCTGCAGTTAAGAAAAGTATTTACAATGCCTACTTACCTGGCAATACCCAATCCCGCAACATCTATCTCGGCAGAAAAAAACACGATGGCAGCCCCGTTTTCGATCACGTACTGACCCGAACGGCAGCAGTAACACCCTACCAATTTATCGGACTGAACCACTTCTCTTCTGAAAAAGACAGCTCTCTGCTGGTGTCGGGACCTATTGAATTGAATTATGGCTCTTACTTTATCAACCTGGATACGGCAGGCAAAGTGCTTATCAGCACGTCTCTTAGAAGCGATTCAGCTACTGTAGTCATTGAATCAGGTGTAAAAATGCCAGACTCTTCTTTTGTATTTACCGGTGGATTAGTCCGGCCGGGAAGCCAGAGAGGCTTTGTAGCCCGAATAGATAAAAGAGGCAAAGTCCTGTGGGGAAAAGCGATAACATTTGCGTCTGGTGACACCATCCGCATGGGGGGGCTTTCATTGGATACCAAAAACCAGATTATCGTCACAGGCCAGCAAAATAATACCCATTTTGCAGTCAAAATGTCCCCTTCCGGACAAGAAGTCTGGAAAAAAAGATTTCCACGTGTAAAAGCTGGCGGTTTCTTCCCGACAGCCCCATTCGGAGCAAAAGATGGCGGCAGTGTATTTATCAATACAGCAGACGTAGATGGGTTTTTACGCACCTCTTTTGTGAAAATGGATGTTGATGGCAAGACGACCTGCGAGGAAGAAATCACTGAAAATATCCTCAGCAACCAACCGTTTGTGACTGATTCTCTGCTTTGGAGAGTCAGGGATACGGCTTCAGTTTCTGAAAATGTACTGGTGAAGTCTACTCAAAACGCATACGACGTCCCTGTTGTTACCTTGGAAGTAAGGCCATTTTGTCCTGAAGAGCCGATTGACTGGACATTCCGCATCCCTCCCATTAAAGGTGCCACAGATTATGAGTGGAGCACCGGCGACAACAGAGGCATTGATACTTTGCGCGTTTTTGAGGAAGGTGAATATTCTGTGACGGTCACCATCAACGAGGATGTGTGCTTCATGCTTTGTGACACTTCAAAAATCGGCAGGTATGACAAACCACAGGCGCAGCTGGCATTAAGCTTGGGTAATTTTTGTGTAAATAACAAACAAACTCTGCGGCTTGGTTATGTGCCCGGTCATCCCCAATTGAAATCAATCAACTGGAGTACAGGAGATACAGCAGTAGCAAGCATCGAAATCGCAACACCCGGCACATACAAAGTCACCATTGTAGACATGTGCGACGAAACAGCCAGTGCAGAAATCAACGTAGGCGAGTTTCCCAAAAAAATCACCGCCGCCACTATTCAGGCTGACGTGAAAGTCGACTGTTTTGGTGGTACAGCCACGGGCATACTGACTGCCTCAGGCAATTCCACCCAACTTGGACTGGAACGCTTCCTGTGGAGTACGGGCGAAAAGACAAAATCCATCGGCATCAATAACACTACTGTGCTCAATTATGCGGTCACAGTACTGGATGGTTGCGGCAATAGCGCCACCACTTCATTCACCATAGAATTGAAGGGTGAAGGCATCAAAAATGTTTCTGTGATTCCCAACTCTGCCCGCCTTTGTGCCGACAAAGTCATCGAACTCAATGCAGTGACAGAAAAAGTGGGAAGATATACCTATAAATGGGCTGATGGAGGTACAACGGCAAAAATAGATGTTAAAAATCCTGGTACCTACACAGTGACAGTCACAGACATCTGTGGAAACACTTCCACAAAATCAAGAGATGTATCCAAAGAAGAACTGGTAATCAAGCCTTTAATTTCCGACCTGAAACTGAATAGCTACACCCGCGAAGACTGCTCAGGCATCGACGTAGGCATTAGTTTTAATCCGGACAATGATTTCAGCCTTTTGAAGACATACAATTGGTCAACAGGAGCAAGTTCTCCGGGCACAGCCTTTGAAGGAAAAGGAGCATATAGTGTGACAGTAACAGATGTTTGCGATACAGAATATACCGCATCAGCATTTCTCGATGCGCCCGATATTTCTTACGCACATGTGTTTTTTCCGGACGGCACAGGATACAGATTTCAAGGCGGCAGCAAGCAGGATACGCTTACGTATGGAGCACTGGCTCTCAACAGAAGTTTTGGCCCGATCAATAAGCCCGAGTACTGTCTTGATGAAATTGAAAATTATGAATTTTATATTTTCAACAGATGGGGCCAGCAGGTCTTTTCTTCCAATGATGTGTCTGAAGAATGGGATGGTGAGCTCGATGGCAAGAAATCACAGGGAGATACCTATGTCTGGGTTGTGAAATATACCATCTTCGGCTTTGAGAAAAAGCTCAAGGGAGATGTCACACTCATACGCCTATAATGGACGACTTATGTCTTCCCTGAAGAAAATTGAACACATCGGAATTGCCGTCTCTGATCTGGATCAGGCAGAAAAATTGTTCAGCAGGCTGCTTGGTGCTGAAAGTTATAAGAGAGAAGTGGTTGAGTCAGAATCTGTCATCACATCCTTTTTCAAGTCAGGTCCAAACAAAATTGAGCTACTGGCAGCAACCAACGCCACAGGTCCGATCCAACGTTTTCTGGAAAAAAAAGGAGAAGGTATTCACCACATTGCCTTTGCAGTTGACGATATTAATTTTGAAATGCAACGCCTCAAAAATGAGGGGTTTGAATTGCTGAATGACCAGCCAAAACTCGGCGCAGACAATAAATGGGTGTGTTTCATTCACCCGAGATCTACTGGTGGTACCTTGATTGAATTATGCCAGGACAGGGATGACATATGACCGAACTTTCAGGCTCTGATATATTGATTGTTCTGGCAGGTAGTTTCCTTGCCGGTGCTGTCAATACTCTGGCAGGAAACGGATCCATCATTACCTTGAGCATCCTTACAGACACCCTGGGAATACCCGCCAATCTTGCAAATGCTACAAACAGAGTAGGCATTTTTTTTCAGTCTGCCGCCAGCGCAGGAGGGTTCACCAGGCACAAATCGTACCAGCTTTCCAAATCTTTGCCAATACTTTGGGTGACTGTTGCCGGGGCTCTGGCAGGAGTGCTTACCGCCATCTGGATTTCAGCCGAAATGTTTCAGTCGGTCTTCAGGTATCTCATGTTGTTTATGCTGCTGGTGATTTTAGTGCACCCTGAAAGATGGATTCGGGAAGGAGAGAAAAGAAATATTCCAGTGTACCTACGAATTCCAGTGTTTTTTATTTTGGGATTTTATGGTGGCTTTATACAAATGGGAATGGGAATCTTTTTCCTTGTTGTACTCGTCTTGTTTTCCGGTTACTCTCTTATGGAGGCCAATGTGGTAAAAACCTGGGTGATACTCCTTTACACTCTGGTTGTTCTACTGATGTTTGCAATGAATCAGATGGTCGACTGGACAGCGGGAGGCCTCATGGCCGTTGGCCAGATGGCTGGCGGATACCTGACAGCAAGATTTGCTCCTTCTATTCCCCGAATCAACACCTATGCCTATTATTTGCTCGTTTGTATTGTAATCCTGTCTGTCTGTTTCCAGTTTAAAATCATCCGATTATGAGTCTGATTCACCTGTCAACTGTTTTGGCCATTTCTATTGTGACATTGTCTTCCTGTCATAAAAACATCATTCCCCTGGAAAAAACTCTGCGACAGGATACTTTTTTAAACAAAGTCATACAAGACAGCAGCTTTGAAGTACAGGTGATCTACACCAGAGTGGACCTGAAAAAGAAAAAATTCCACCCACAATATTTCAATGTTGATGACAATCGGTATTTCTATCCTGCCAGTACCGTAAAGATGCCGGTAGCAATACTGGCCCTCCAAAAGCTAAATGAACTGCAGGAAAATGGACAAAACGTGTTGATGTCAGACGCAATGCTCACCGCGCAGGCAAATGAGCGACTTCTGCCGGCATTTACAGATGATACACAGGACAGCCGTAAGCCCAGCATAGAGAGGTACATACAAAAAATCTTTGCTGTCTCTGACAATGATGCTTACAACCGGTTGTATGAATTTCTGGGAAGAGATTACCTCAATACAGAACTGCGCAAGCATGGTTTAAACCGGGGCACTGCCATCCGGCACAGATTGAGTATTCCCGGCCTTTCAGAAGAAGATCAGGCCACCTTCAATAATGTGCGCTTTTTCAGAAACAAACAAATGATTTTCGATAAAGCCCTCACAAAGGAAGATGAGCTCTGGCTACATCATGCCTCAGGTACTCAAAAAGGACAAGGCTACCTAAATAGTCAGGACAGCCTCGTGAGGAAGCCCTTTGATTTTTCGATGAAAAACTTTTACTGCCTGCGGGATATGGAAGGCACTTTGCAGCGAGTTATGTTTCCCGAGTTTTTTACACCCAAAGATCGGTTTGACTTAAAACAGGAGGATTACAGTTTCTTGCGTAAATGTCTATCCGATCTTCCGCGAACCTATTCGTTTTATGCTGACACGTCAGTCTATTATGACAGTTATGTGAAGTTTTTTCTTTTTGGCGATAGCAATACACGCATTCCGGACCACCTGAAAATCTACAACAAAGTCGGAACAGCCTATGGCTACCTGATCGACTGCGCTTATATTGAAGACACAAAAGAGCAGATTGGCTTTTTTCTGACCGCTGTCATCCATGTCAACCAGGATGGTATTTTCAACGATAACCAATACGAGTATGATTCGATTGGTCTTCCCTTTTTAGCCAGGCTGGGAAACGTCATATACCAGGCAGAAATTCAGGCGAAAAAGAAAAAATAACCCATATATTTCTAATTGAATTTGATCGTTTGTCGAACAATTTTGACAAATAGTCGATGAAGTGTACTATATCAGGTACTATGTATTGCATAGTACCTTGTATAGACATATTTTTGTCGGGTAAAACAAAGTAAACCCTGGCAGATATGGAATTAAAAATTGAAAACACAAAAGCGCAAATGCGAAAGGGTGTGCTGGAGCTATGTGTTCTTGCCATAGTTGCAAAGGAACCGGCCTATCCGACAGACATTATTAAAAAACTGAAAGAGTCGAGGCTGATCATCCTTGAAGGCACCTTATACCCATTACTCAACCGCCTGAAAGATTCGGGACTGCTGGAATATTTCTGGCAGGAATCCCGTACCGGTCCTCCGCGGAAATACTACCGGATCACTGAGGATGGCAACCAGTTTTTTGCGGGTCTCCGCGAGACCTGGGACGAACTCAACAAAGCAGTAAACCAATGTACAAATATTCAAAATCTGTAAAATCATGAACAAAACATTTCAAATAAATCTGGGAGGTAGCCAGTTTTCCATAGACGATGATGCCTACGAATTTATCAACAAATATCTGATTTCACTCCGCAGGCATTTTGCACAATCCGAAAGTTGTGAAGAAATTTTATCTGATATAGAGTCGAGAATGGCTGAACTTTTTCAGGAGGTTTTGAATGGCAGGACCATCATTGGTTTAAAGGATGTGGAAGAAGTCATTGCCATTATGGGTAAACCTGAGGATTTTGGTGCAGAACCCATTGAAAAAGAGCCTTCTTCAGCGGGTCAGGCAGGATTCACCCCAGGCAAGAGATTATACCGTGATCCGGACGATAAAAAGCTTGGAGGGGTGTGCTCGGGTATGTCGGCCTATCTGGGCATAGAGGATCCTCTTTGGCTTCGACTTGCATTTGTGGTATTGTTCTTTACATGGGGTCTTGGATTTATTACATATTTGGTACTCTGGTTGCTAATACCGAAAGCAAGTACATCTGCTGAAAAACTCGCCATGCGGGGCAAACCAGCGACATTTGAAAACATAGCACGTGTCGTGGAGGACGACATCAACGATCTGGGCTCCAAGGTCAAGGAAAATATCAAAAGTGGTCAAAATGATGGCCTGATGGGCTTTCTGGGAGGCTTTGTCAATGCAATTGCCACTGTATTAGGTGCTTTGGTCGGCATATTTATCAAGTTTTTTAAAGCAATCCTGCTTGTAATGGCAGTATTAATAGCTTTTAGTCTGGCTGCATCCTGGGTGGCTACGATCATTGGCGTCAGTGTGGCTTTCCCCGTTTTATATAATCTGGGACCAACCGAACCCGGCCTGACAACTGCGGGCATCATTGCATCCTTCGTTGCATGGCTTTTGGCACTGGTAACGGCGGGTGTTGTAGCGGGTAAAACAATCAAAGAGTTTCAGTCTTACTCAGAAGCGACTACATCATCAGACCATCGTCTGATCGGAAATCAGGTCATCATCGACGTACCTGATTATGAAGATGAAGAACGGGACTTTGGTGTCTTCCTGGGCAATGTTCAACTGGATGGAGAAACCCTCAAAATTGAGGATATAGAGCTGAATGTTGAGCAATCCCAGGACTCGCTACTGCATATTAGCAGGGAAGTGAGTGCCAGAGGTCAAAGTCGTGAAGAAGCAGGACAGAGAGCATCCAGAATTCTGCATTCATATGAAGTAACTGATAGTACAATCAGACTTGATCCGTTTCTGGAAATCCCACAAACTGATAAGTACAGGGGTCAAAAAATAGAGTACACCCTGTATATTCCCGAAGGAAAAACGATTGTATATCAGGGCAGAAGCCGACACCTCAAAATGAAAGGCAGGCACTCGACAGAAAAAGGTCGAATCCATCTGGATATCAATGAAATTCCAATGGATCTTGATAATATTCATTAATCACAGAAAGCTGGCCGCGGAAACCATAGAAATAAAAAACAGTCATAAATAAAAATGGGGGCAATGACCCCCATTTTTATTCAAATCATTTTTTTTGGCTTAGGCAGCCAGTTCGGCATCTGCCATCATTTTGCGCAGGTTCATCAATGCATACCGCATCCTGCCGAGGGATGTATTGATGCTGACGCGGGTCATCTGTGCAATTTCCTTAAAACTCATGTCTGCGTAGTGTCGTAAAATCACGACCTCTCTTTGTTCCGGAGGGAGCTGGTCGATCATCTGACGCAAACGGTGATGGTCCTGTTGTAAAATCATGGCATTTTCCTTGTGGGACTCCGGACATTCTATGACCTGAAATACATCAAAGCTGTCAGAACCATTGACCATATTCATTCGCTTGGACTTCCTGAAATGGTCTACGCACATATTATAAGCAATGCGTAATGCCCACTGAATAAATTTTCCCTCATTATTATACTTGTCTTTTCGAAGCGTGTCTATGATTTTAATAAACACATCCTGAAAGATATCCTCTGCCAGTTCTGTATCCTTCACAAACATGAAAATCGAAGTAAAGATTCTGTCTTTATGCCTTCTGAGTAGAGTTTCAAAAGCCTGCTGGTTTCCTTCGAGGTAAAGTGTAACGAGTTGTTGATCGTTGAAGGTGCGTAACTGCATATCTACACAATTTAAAAGGTGAAAAAAATCTCTTTGTCAGTGTAGATGTTAAAAGTATAGGCAACTCGTTTAAGGTGATTAAAAAACAGATTTTACAAATATAGGGTATTTTGAAGTTTTGTCAAGAGGTAAAAAGAAAAATTCCTATTTTTTTTTCGATTGCTTGTTATTGCATGGGGAATAGTTGTACTTTTGCACTTCCTGTCGCCGAAGTGGTGAAATTGGTAGACACGCACGTTTCAGAGGCGTGTGACGCGAGTCATGCGGGTTCGAGTCCCGCCTTCGGCACAAAAAAAAGCAACCCTGTTGGGTTGCTTTTTTTTTGCTTCCTACCTGAAAATCCAAAGGTAGTCCACCCATAAAACCTTTCCTGATTACAGAATCTCGATGCGGCGTACCTCCTGGTCTTTATCAGCTTCCTTCTTCGGTAAAACCACAGTCAAAACCCCGTTTGTGTAGGTGGCCTCAATTCTTTCGGTGTCGATGCTTTTGTGCAAATGAAATCTCCGCTTTGCCTTCTGGGTAAAAAACTCCCTGCGAATCCATTTTCCGTCAGCCTTCTCCTCCTCTTTTTGCTGCTTCTCCATACTGATCACCAGCTGGTCTTTCTCTACCCGAATCTGAACATCTTCTTTTTCCCAACCCGGAGCCGCCATCTGCAACTCTATCCTGCCATTGTTTTCAATAATATTGACAGGCGGTGAAGAAAAATCCGATCCATTCTCAAAATCACCAGCCACTGGATGTGTCATCATGCGATCCATGAGCCGACTCATGACTGGTCTTACAAATACCGGGTTGAACATTGTTGCTTGCATTTTTTTATGTTTTACATCGTGTGATAAAAAAAATAATTCGAACTATTCCCCCTCATCAATCTCTATTCCACACGAGATTTGCCACTTTTTTGTCATGAATTTATAAACCATGTATGTCATAATGGCATATTTTTAAAAATAAGCATGTCATTATGTCATTTTTTCGAATACAGATTGCCGTAGGACGTTGGCAAAAGAATGCGTAAATTTGCACCAATAAATGATCCTTACCATGCAAACCACTCCACTGACCCAGACCCACATCGCATTAGGTGCAAAAATGGCTGATTTTGCAGGCTTTCACATGCCCATTCAATATTCATCCATCACTGAAGAACACCACGCTGTCCGCCAAAGAGCAGGACTATTTGACGTTTCACACATGGGCGAGTTTATCGTGAAGGGGCGGGAGGCGCTTGATCTCATTCAGTATGTGACGAGTAATGATGCCTCAAAACTCTCTCCTGGTGATGTTCAGTATAGTTGTTTGCCCAATGAAAATGGCGGCATCGTAGATGATTTGCTGGTTTACCGCCTGGCACAAGACATGTGCAGTGAAGGCGAACAGGCATTCATGCTCGTAGTCAATGCATCCAATATCGCCAAAGACTGGGATTGGATCAACCGCCACAATACTTTTGATGCCCGCTTGTCAGATATCTCAGAACGCACAGGCCTGCTCGCCTTGCAAGGCCCTAAAGCCATCGAAATTCTGGAAAAACTGACTAACCTTTCCCTGAAAGAAATCCAATATTACTCCTTCGTCAAGGGAACTGTTGCAGGAATAGATAATGTGCTGGTTTCCGCAACCGGATATACTGGTGCCGGTGGTTTTGAACTCTACGTAGAAAGTCAGAATACTGTCGCATTATGGAATGCACTGATGGAGGCAGGTGCATTTGCAGATGTAAAGCCCTGCGGTCTGGGTGCCAGGGATACCTTACGACTTGAAATGGGATTCTGCCTGTATGGAAATGATATCGATGATACAACCTCACCGCTTGAAGCAGGACTTGGCTGGATCACCAAATTGCAAAAAAATCAGCCCTGCATCGCAAGCAATTTGCTGAAAGCCCAAAAAGAGCAGGGACTCAAACGCAAGCTGGCGGCTTTCACAATGGACGAACGCAGAGTTCCAAGACAACATTATCCCATCACTGATGAGCGTGGAGATCAAATAGGTGTCGTTACATCAGGCACTCAGTCGCCGTCCCTGGACAAACCTATCGGACTGGGATACCTGCCCGCAAATCTGACAAAAGCCGGAACTCGGATCTGGATTCAGATGGGCAGTAAACTCCTACCTGCCCTGGTTTGCCAGTTGCCTTTTTACAAGAACAAGCCGGAATAGACAGCCTTTTGCGGTCAACCTCAGGATCTGACTGCCAGGAAGCCTGATAAACCTTCATTGAGTTTGGTTGTTTCTCTTACTTATGCTTCATTTCAAACAATATATCAGTTCGAAGCACGCAGAATGGGTCGTGTTTATCCATGGTGCAGGTGGAAGTTCAGCCATCTGGCACAAACAGGTAAAGGCCTTCCAGCCCCATTTCAACCTTTTACTGGTAGATCTCAGAGGACATGGTAAGTCAGCATCTTCTGATAAAAAAACGGTAGCCTCAAACTATACCTTTGAAATGATTGCCCGGGATGTGATTGAAGTCATGGACCACATTCAGTTACAAAGCGCCCACTTTATTGGTGTCTCTCTGGGGACACTTGTGATCCGTCAAATGGGCGAAATGATGGCCCATCGCATGCGTTCTGTCATTTTGGTTGGTGCCATAACCCAGTTTTCGGTTCATTCCAGATTTTGGGTAGGTCTCGGCAGGATGTTCCGGTATGTCCTACCTTACATGTGGTTGTATAGATTGTTTGCCTTTGTCATTATGCCGGCCAAAAACCATAGCGAATCAAGAAAATTGTTTATCGGGGAAGCAAAGCAACTTTGCCAAAGAGAATTTTTACGTTGGTTCAAACTCACAGGGCAACTGTCCGCTGTGTTTTCAAAGTTTCAGATCAGTACGGGGATACCTACACTGTTTGTGATGGGAGATCAGGACCACCTGTTTCTTAAACCCCTTATAAATAGTATGCAGTCCATGCAAAATGCAGTACTTGAAATTGTGGAAAATTGCGGACATGTCGTCAACGTAGAAAAAGCTGTGGAATTTAACGAAAAAGCGCTGGAATTTCTTCTTTCAACAACAAAGCCCGCCTACGCAAGGTAGGTGGTGCTATACAATTACGCTGAAAAAATGTACCAAACGTTCATCAAGTCCAGAAGAATCTATCGCAGGCTGACCTTCCTATTGGCGATTTACTTTGCTCACACTATAGGCATTCTTGGGCAGGGGATTGATTCGATTCCCCCCGTTTTAAAGCAAGACACACTCATCATTTCAGGTGTTGGCGATATGATGCTCGGTACAAATTACCCGTCAGAAGTACACCTCCCTCCTCAAGACGGCAAGGAAATCCTTAGCCCTGTAGCGGATCTCTTGCTGGCAGCAGATATTACTTTTGGCAATCTGGAAGGAGTGCTGCTTTCTGGGGAAGGGCAGCCTAAAAAATGCAGAGACCCTAAAAAATGTTACATCTTCAAAAGTCCCGACCATTACGTCACCTACTTTACAAAGGCAGGTTTTGATGTGCTGAGTGTCGCCAACAATCACGTGGGAGACTTTGGAGAAACGGGAAGAAAGAATACCGTGCGTCTGCTGGAGGAAGAAAAAATTGCCTTTGCGGGACTTGAGTCACACCCATATACCCTATTTGAAAGAGATAGTGTTCGCTATGGTTTTTGTGCATTTGCACCAAACACCGGGACAGTAAAAATCCACGACTATAAAAGGGCTTCCGAAATTATAACACACCTGGACTCGCTTTGCGACATAGTCATCGTATCCTTTCACGGTGGAGCTGAAGGACCATCTCACAACCGGATTACGCGCCAACAAGAAATGTACCTGGGGGAAAACAGAGGCAACCCATACACTTTTGCAAGAATGGCTATCGACGCAGGTGCTGATGTTGTATTCGGTCACGGTCCGCATGTTGTCAGAGCCATTGATTTGTACAAAGACAGATTTATCGCCTACAGTCTTGGAAATTTTGCAACCTACGGAAGATTTAATGTCACTGGGCTGAGTGGCCTGGCACCCCTGATCTCTGTTTTTACAGATAAAAAAGGGAAATTTTTAAAGGCAAAAATCGATTCCGCCCGCCAAAAAGGGGAAGGTGGGCCACTCCTGGACCCGAATCATGGTGCTTTCAAAGAGATCAGACGACTTACTTTGCTGGATATTCCTGAATCAGAGCTTGAATTTTATGATGAGACACAGGAGGTTTTCAGAAAAAAATAATCTTTGCTTGTCATGAAATTTTGTTGAATCAAAGCGGCCAGATATTTTTTATGTAAACCATTTGCCGTTTTCTGAATTTTCTTACATTTGTTTTATGGTACGTCATTTTTCCACATTTACCGCCTTTTTCTGGTGCTTTAATTTCCAAGAAATGAAGTGACAGGGCTTTATTGTAAATGTGTCAGTATATTTCAGGGAGTTCTGTAACAAAACAGACTCCCTTTTTTTTTCTAAACAATTGAACAATGTCCCAAATCGCAAAATCTGTCAAAAAAATAGTGATCCAGGGTTATCCGGGCTCTTTTCACGAGGAGGCAGCCTTGCAATACTGGCAAGAAGAAACGATAGAAATAGTTCCGGCTGATACCTTTGATGACTTGGCAGCCATTCTGGTTGCAGGTAGCGCTGATTTTGCAGTCATGGCCATAGAAAACTCCATTGCAGGCACGATACTGCAAAACTACCGCATCCTCAGAGAGCACGGCTTTCATGTCACTGGTGAGCTTTACCTGCGCATCAGACATCAACTGCTCGGCCTACCCGGTAGTTTAGTCACATCCCTTCAGCAGGTTGCCTCACACCCAATGGCACTCAATCAATGCCTGCATTTTCTGGCAGAATATCCACAGTGGAAAAGAGTAGAATCTATAGACACAGCCCTGAGCGCCAAAGATATATCTCAGAAAGGGGACGCCTCAATAGCATGTATTGCAAGCAGTCTGGCCGCTCAAAAATACGGATTGCAAATCCTGGCACCCAACATAGAGACTCATAAGCATAACTACACAAGATTTTTTATTCTGCAGCGGACAGTATCACCCTGTTCGGCACTATCAGACAAAGCTTCCTTGTACATCAGGATTCCAGACAAAAAAGGACAATTGCTTCAGGTCTTAAGGTGGATCGATGTATTCGACCTAAACATGAGCCAGTTGCAATCTTTCCCGGTATTAGGGAGTCCGAGGGAATATTATTTTCATCTGGACGTAGAATTTGATTCACTTTCCCAATACGAACAGTTAAAAGAGAAACTTACTCAGGCAGATATGGGTTTTCATGAAACAGGGGTATATAAACGAGGCAGTCTCTCTAGCATTTATTTTGCCGACTCAAACACCACACCATGAAGGAAGCACTTCGACTGAATCAGATTTCTGAATACTATTTTGTGGCAAAACTGGCGGAAATAGAGCAACTTAACTCTTCAAGTGAGCTCAAGGTGCTCAACCTGGGCATCGGCAGTCCTGACCTGTCGCCTTCGGAAACTGTACTTGAAACTCTAAAGCAGGGGATGGATGAACCAGGAGCTCATGCGTACCAATCTTATAGAGGAACTTCCTTACTCCGAAATGCCATTGCCGCATGGTACAAGGACTGGTTTGATGTTTACCTGCTCCCTGATAGTCAGATTCTCCCTCTGATGGGTTCAAAGGAAGGCATCATGCACATCAGCATGGCTTTTGTCAATCCAGGTGACAAGGTCTTGACTCCCAATCCGGGTTACCCATCTTATCGCAGTTGCACTCTCCTGGCGGGTGGTATACCGGTGGAAATGCCACTGAAAGCTACCAATCAATGGAGGCCTGATTTTGATATACTTTGTAAACAGGACCTCTCCAACCTGAAACTCATCTGGCTGAACTATCCCAATATGCCCACAGGAGCAAAGGCTGACCTTGGATTTTTTAGGGAAGCCGTGGCCTTTGCCAGAGCCCATAATGCAATCCTTTGCCACGATAATCCGTATGTGTTTTTGCTCAATGACCAACCTCTAAGTGCTCTTCAGGCAGATGATTCACTGGAAAATGTCCTTGAACTGACTTCGTTGAGTAAATGCTACAATATGGCCGGATGGCGGGTAGGTTCGGTCTGCGGTCACCGAGATCATATTTCTGCTATCATGGCATTTCGGAGTCAGATGGATTCCGGCATGCTTAAACCCGTTCAGCAAGCTGCTGCCAAAGCACTTGCTTCAGACCGGCATTGGACGTATCAACTCAATTCTACTTATACCCGGCGACAGCAGATTGGCTATAAAATCATGGAAGCCCTACATCTAGAAACGGCAGGAAATGCATCAGGTTTGTTTTTGTGGGGAAAAGTCGCTACACCTGATATCAACGGAGAACAACTTTCCATTGCGTTACTTCAACAAACAAGGGTTTTCATCACTCCGGGACACATTTTTGGAAGTGAAGGAGACCAATATCTCCGTCTTTCCCTTTGCAGCCCTGAATCAGATCTTGAGGCAGCATTATATCGGATCCAAACGATGTTTCACCTTGAATCAGAACAGAGTACAACATATTAAATTCAAAAAATCAGCTTAAAAGTAATATATGACTCAGGCATCAATCTTACAGAAAAAACACCTTCTCATTGCGGGACCTTGCAGCGCAGAAACAGAAAATCAGGTTCTTGAAACAGCGCAACGACTGAAAAATACAGGCCGTGTTGACGTCTTGCGTGCAGGAATCTGGAAACCGCGCACACGCCCGGGCGCCTTTGAAGGTATTGGGGCCAAGGGGCTCCCATGGCTCCAAAAGGCCAAGCAACTTACAGGACTACCTCTTGCAGTGGAAGTTGCAAAATCGTCTCACGTTGAACTGTGTCTTGAATTTGGTATTGACGTTTTATGGATTGGCGCAAGGACAACGGTCAACCCCTTTGCAGTCCAGGAAATAGCAGACGCCCTGAAAGGTACCGATATACCCGTACTATTAAAAAACCCCATCAACCCGGATCTGTCGTTGTGGCTTGGAGGCATGGAAAGGCTGCAAAATGCAGGGCTTACCCAGTTGGGAGCTATTCATCGCGGCTTTTCTTTTACGGGAGAAAAAATATATCGAAACCGCCCACAATGGCAGATTGCTATTGATTTTAAAACAGCCATGCCCGATATTCCTATAATCAATGACCCAAGTCACATTTGCGGTAAACGGAACCTGCTACAGCGAGTAGCACAAAAAGCAATGGATCTGAATTTTGACGGACTGATGATTGAGTCACACATTACTCCGGATGAGGCATGGAGTGATGCAGCACAACAAATCACGCCAAAAGAATATGCTCTTCTCATAGAAAGTCTTGTGATCCGGGAAAATGACCCTGCAAACCTGACTGAAAAATCTCAGCTGGACAGGTTCAGAAAGGAGATCGACCTTATCGATGAGGAGATTTTACACATCCTTGCTTCAAGAATGAAGGTAGTTCGAAGTATTGGTCAATACAAAAAAGAAAATAACATGACCATCCTTCAAAGTAACAGATGGCAGGAAATTCTCCAAAAATACATCGAAAGGGGCGTACAAAACGGCCTAAGTGAAGAGTTTATCACCCGCTTGATCAAAAATATTCACGACGAAAGCATAGAACAGCAAGATAAAGTAATGTCGGAAGATGTAAACTGAACTACAGCTTATTCCTCTATTCTTTCAATCTGTGCACCCAATGCATTGAGTCGGCCGTCAATGTTCTGATATCCCCGGTCAATCTGGCTGATATTGGAAATAATGCTTTCGCTTCTGGCTGAAAGTGCCGCAATCAGCAAGGAAACGCCCGCTCGGATATCCGGAGAACTCATTTGAATACCGCGTAATTGTGCTTTTCGCTCCAATCCGATAACCGTAGCCCTATGTGGGTCACATAATATAATCTGCGCTCCCATATCAATGAGCTTATCCACAAAAAACAAGCGACTTTCAAACATCTTCTGATGGATCAGTATACTCCCTCTGGCCTGTGTGGCTACAACCAGCACAATGCTCAGCAAATCTGGTGTAAATCCTGGCCAGGGAGCGTCATAAATTGTCATGATTGAACCATCGATAAATGACTGAATTTCATAAACATCCTGAGCCGGAATATACAGATCATCATCCTGCACTTCAATCTGGATACCCAGCTTTTCAAATGTAGAAGGAATAATGCCCAAATTTGGAACGGAGACGTTTTTGATAGTCAGACCAGATTGAGTCATAGCAGCCAGACCAATAAAACTTCCGATTTCTATCATATCCGGGAGAATCGTGTGTTCAGTGCCGCCAAGAGATTCGACGCCCTCAATAGTAAGCAGATTTGAGCCTACACCGGTAATTTTAGCACCCATCCTGTTCAGCATTTTGCATAACTGTTGCAGGTAAGGTTCGCAGGCTGCATTATAGATTTGTGTGGTTCCTTCTGCCAATACTGCTGCCATAACTACATTGGCAGTACCGGTCACCGAGATTTCGTCCATTAGCACATAGTCGCCTTTCAATTTCTCCGCTCCTATAAAAAACTGGTCACCTGATTCATCGTACTGAAACTGTGCTCCGAGTTTTTGAAAGCCATGAAAATGCGTATCCAATCTCCGTCGACCGATTTTATCTCCACCCGGCTTTGGCAGATAGGCTTTTTTAAATCTTGCCAGCAACGGACCCAGCAACATAACAGATCCCCGGATTTTCTTGGCATTTTCCTGATACGCTTCTGAAGATAAATGATCTGTATCAACGTCATTTGCCTGAAATATATATTCGTTTTGATTGACTTTCTCCACTTTCACTCCTAATCCTCTGAGCAACTCTATTTGCTTTCGAATATCCAGAATATCAGGTATATTTTTAATTGTGACCTTTTGGTCGGTCAGTAAAACAGCACTCACAATCTGCAATGCCTCATTTTTTGCTCCTTGCGGCTGGATCTCTCCGGAAAGCCGTGCATTTCCCTGAACTCTGAAAGCTTGGTTTGACATTCTGTAAACAACTTTTGATTAGAGACAAATATATTACAATGTTTTTATATATAAAAGCATCTTAGACACATTCCCTAAAATCCAGGTTTAAATCTGCTTTTATAATCAGACATCACTATGTCGTTCCCAATAATTCTGGTCTTCAACTTCCTCCAGTAGTGTCAGGTAATTCTGATAACGTCCTTCATTGATAAATCCTTCTGAAAGGGCTTTCTTTACCGCACAATTGGGCTCATTGCGGTGTGTGCAGTCAGCAAAACGGCATTGAGGCGACAAGGCAAACATTTCGCGAAAATTGTGGGCAATATCCTGAACTTCCAGATGAGAAAAAGCTAGAGTTTTAATTCCTGGTGTATCTATCAGAGAGCCACCTCCGGTCAACGCATGCATTTCTGCAAACGTAGTTGTATGCTGCCCTTTGCCAGAAAAGTCGGAGATCTCTTCAGTTTTTAATGTTAAACCCGGTTCGATATGATTGATCAATGTAGATTTGCCAACACCCGATTGACCGGCAACGAGGGTAACTTTGTTTGCAAGCAACTTTTTCACCTCATCTATACCGTCGCCGGTAATAGAAGAAGCAGCAATGACCGTGTATCCTAAAGAACAGTACAATTCTCTGAGTTCCTCAAACTGAATTACGTCCTCTGAAATAAACAGATCGCTTTTGTGAAAAACTATAATGACCGGTATGGAATATGGTTCTGTCATCAGTAAAAACCGGTCGATGAATCCAACTTTGAGGTTTGGTTCACGCATGGTGACGATAAGTAATGCCTGGTCCACATTACTTGCCAGAAAGTGCAACTGATGTCGTTTTCGAGGCGATTGCCGCAGCACATAATTTTTTCTGGGTTCAATATTTTTAATGATTCCCTGATCCTCTGCATGTGCTTCTTTTTCCACCTGTACTACGTCCCCAACTGCAATTGGATTGGTCAGTTTGAGGTCGTCGAGTTTCATTTTTCCGGCAAGGCGGCATCGGATGACTGACCCACCGGTCAACAATACCTGATACCAGCTGCCTGTCGATTTTATGACTGTTCCTTTCATCAAACCGGGCAACTTTTACTTGAGGACTTATTGACGGCATGGGCTATTTCCCGCAGAAGGGAAGGTGTTTTTTCAAGGATGTTTCCCACAACCACCACATCTGCCCCGGCACATACTGCCAGGTTTGCTTTTTCAGGTGTATTGATGCCTCCACCCACGATTACAGGTATCTGCACGGTGGATTTAACAGCTCGAATTACATTTTCAGGGACAGGATCTTTTGCTCCGCTGCCAGCTTCCAGATAAATCAGTTTCATACCCAGCCATTCTCCAGCCCTCGTAGTATTTGTAATCAAATGAAGATCAGTACTTTCTATTCCCTTAGTTTGGCTGGCCCGATGTACACTTGTTTCATACCCGCTCTCAATCAATACATAACCGGTAGAGATAATTTCCAAATTACTTTGTTCCAAAAAAGGCACAGATGCCACATGTTGACCAATCAGGTAGTCAGGGTTTCTCCCAGAAATTAGTGAAAGAAATAACAAGGCATCGGCCTGGTGACATAACTGCTGGTAACTTCCCGGAAAGAGGAGCACAGGTAGGGAACAATGCCTTCGTACATTCTGAATAAAGATATCAAGACGAGTTTGAATCGGCTGGCTGCTTCCAACTAACAACAGATGAACACCTTGATTTTGAGCGGTTTCAAGCATTTTCGGAAGTCCCACAGTATCCACTTTATCAGGATCCAGCAACACTGCAAGAAGCGCTTTTTTCTCAGCGGAATGCAATCGGATCATATCTAAAATGGACTTATTTCGGAGCATGGTGGTTATTCCTGCTGTAAATTTACACTTTCTGGACCGTAAAAAAAAAGAGGCTGCCCTAGGACAACCTCTTCTATCAAATCAAACCATTATTTGATCATCAGTTTTTTTGAACTTTTTCTGTAAATGATCTGCCTCCAAGCTGTACAAATACAGTATACTCTCCAGCAGGCAGTCGACTGATATCATAACGTCTGTGAACAGAAGTCCTTTCACATTTTTCCTCAAAAAGAGTTTCACCTTTCGTATCAAAAATTGACACAAAAGCTTCCTTACCCTGCGTCATCAGGTTGACATCTACAGAGCTATTTTTGTTTGCAATCACAGGCTTAAATGTTGTGGCGACATCTGTTGCAAGCTGCACTGCTTCCTGCTTGATGGAAAATGACTGTTCGGTGATGCGAAATTTGTCTGACATTTCCAGTACATAGTCTCCTGCAGGCAGATTTTTCAGATTATACTTACGTAAATTACCTGTTTTTACTGTTTCCTCAAGAATCACAGTTCCGTCAGCTTGTCTGATTTTCACAACAATGGAAGACGCCTTCCACGTATGTGTTTCAATTGTCAGAGACTTTGCCTTTGAAAGGTCAGTGTTAGGAGTGTTGTTTGCCTGTAATCCAAAAGAAGACAGGGTAAAAATGAACAGAATTAATGAAGTTTTCATGGTACTTATGATTTAAAAAATGATTGAATCAATTGTTTCAACAAATGTACGGTCAAAATTCAAGGCCACACTACTTCCATATTTTCCTATTTATACACTTTATTACCCTTTATTGAATATATAAGTTAAAATATAGTTAATTTTATACAAATAAGAAATTCTACACCAACACAAATACTGATATTTGAATATAAAAAGGCGTCAATCAGTATTTATGATAAGATCATTTGGACAGAGTCCATCCCTGGAAAAGATCAATCCCACCTTTGGTCAGTCGTTTTCACTCAGAAAATTCGAAGAAGTCAATCCTTCGGCACAACCATTCTGGCACTTCCACCCAGAATTGGAAATCGTATATGTCAAACAAGGCAGTGGCAAGAGGCATATCGGTAACCACATCTCATATTACAACGGAGGAGACCTGATTTTATTGGGACCTAACCTTCCACACTATGGATTTACCGATAGGCTTTCTGAAAATCAATCAGAGATCGTGGTACAGATGAGGGAAGAATTTTTAGGCAAAAATTTTTTTTCCTTGCCGGAAATGCAATCCATACAGCAATTATTTGACAGATCAAGACTGGGTCTGTCTTTCTATGGAAACATCCGTGATGAGGTAGGTTCAAGACTGCAAGATTTGTTTTATATGGATCCGTTTGAACGGCTTACTGAATTTTTACGTATCCTACAACTGCTTGCTACAACCCGGGAATATGAAGTTCTAAATGCTTCAGGTGTTGCTCTGATCATTCAGGGACAGGACACTGATCGGATTGACCATATTTATAAATTCGTCAGGCAACATTTTTCAGAAAATATCCATCTACAGGAAGTTGCTGACATGGTCAGCATGACTGTCCCATCATTTTGCAGATATTTCAAAAAAGTCACTGGCCGGACTTTTACAGATTTTGTAAATGAATTCCGAATCGTCCACGCCTGTAAGTTGCTCACTGAAGAAAAGCACTCAATATCAGAGGTCTGCTTTGAAAGCGGCTTCAATAACTTCTCCCACTTCAACAGATTGTTTAAACAAAAGACGGGGCAAAGTCCCAACCAATACAGAAAATCTATTGAAAAAGTAGTTTATGAAGAGTTTTATGTAGGGTAAGCCTGGGTGGGTTCTATAGATATGACATATCTTAAAGATATGTCATATCTATAGAAAGAAAAAAACATAAAAAATCCCAATTTGTCAAGCCTCCCTTTAAATTTTTTAAAAATTACTGAATTCCGTGCATTTTTTTCTGCAGTGTCCTGGTCAAAGCAAATAATATGAAAGCAGCAATCCCAGACATAACAATAAATACCAGGAAAAAGTCATATAAGTTGGCAACCTGATACCCTAAAATCGATTTCACTTCAGTAGACGTCGCTTCTTCCCCGGCACCTGGTGGTAATAATGCACTTAGTGTTCCAGCAAACTTGTTGGCCAACGCATTGGCTATAAACCACGTACCCATCAATAAGGAAGAAAACCGTATTGGAGATAATTTCGAAACCATGGAGAGTCCAATCGGAGAAAGACACAATTCGCCAATGGTATGAATAAAATATAATGACAGCAACCAAATCATACTCACTTTCACGTTGGCATCAACACCTTTCACCCCAAAAGCAATCACTATATACCCTACAGAAACGAGCAGGAGACCCCAGGCCATTTTTGTAGGAGAGGAAGGCTGCTTATCTCCCATCCTGGTCCAAAGCCACGACATAATTGGAGCAAAAACTACAATCACCAAGGGATTTACAGACTGAAACCAACTAGCCGGAATAACGTCTCTGGTGTAATTCGAAATATACCCTGTAAACATCAAAACAATGTAAACTACAGTCAGTACTCCAGAAATTTTTAGATGTGTACCCTTTTGCCACTCAAAAAACCACTCTAAAAATTTCATCAGATAGAAGGTCACAATCGCCAAAAATCCAACTATCACATATTGGTTGATAGAAATTGGAATATCTCTGTTTACATTTTGTTCGGCAAACAGCGTCAGAGAAGCTCCAGCCTGTTCAAAGGCCGACCAAAAGAAAATGACAAAAAAGGCGAGTATAAAGATCACAAAAATCCTGTCTTTCTCCACCGATGTGATGGATTTATCAGTCAATATACCCAGAGGGGATAAAAAGAAAGCTCCTACAATCAAATAGAACACAAGGTCGAAATCAGTTTGAAACAACTGCTTGAAGTTCATTAAAAAGAAAATCAGTCCCGTAGCCCCCAGAACCATTCCGATCACCTTCAAATCAGTCTTATTTACCTCATTTCCAATCGCATTCTGATCAGGACCGTTCAAATGCTTATTCTTTAAAAGTTCGAAAGAAATAACACTGAGTATCATCCCAATACAAGCTGCCAGAAAGCCCCATTTAAAGTCCCCAGGGTTGCCGGTATCGCCGAGACTACCGCAGATCAATGGTGAGAAGAATGCTCCCAGGTTGATTCCCATATAGAAAATGGTAAATGCTCCGTCGACGCGCTTATCGTCTTTGGTGTATAACTGCCCCACCATCGTAGATATATTGGGCTTAAAAAAACCATTGCCAATGATCAACAAGGTAAGGCCAAGCCACATTAAGGTGATGGCAAAAGTGGTTTCCTGATAAAACGAGCCACTTAAAAACATCATAAACTGCCCCGCAGCCATAATGATCCCCCCTAAAAAGATACTCTTTCTATTTCCCCAGTACCTGTCAGCAAGATAACCACCCAACAAAGGTGTCAGGTAGACCAGACCCGTAAAGCTTCCATAAATGACTGAAGCCTCATCTGAAGGAAAGAGAAGTGCCTTGGTCATGAAGAGAATAAAAATGGCACGCATGCCGTAATAGCTGAATCGTTCCCACATCTCTGTGAAGAACAGCAGATAGAGTCCCCTTGGATGCCCCTGCTCAGAAGAAGTTGTACTCATGTGACTTTTGTTGATTTTGGCTTAAATATAAAAATATTTACCAATGCATTCAACCCAAAAGCAAAGAATCTACAATGAGTAAGTCCAAAAAAATAAAGGTAGTTGGTCTACGCCAATGGGCCATACAGAATTGCTGCCTTACAAACAAACAGGTACTGACTTTTATTGCATTGTTTTGAGCAAATTTTTGGCCTTTTTATCTCCTTTTGAGGCAGCCTCCTTAATGTCGCCCAGGTAATTATTTTTTCCAGCCTTTTGCTTAATGATCCCTCTTAAGGTTAGGATTTCTGCTTGTGTGACTCCATCCAAAACTTCAGGCAAGGTCAGAGCCTTTTCGACCATTTTTAATGATTCAGCCATTTCTTCGAGTTCATTCAGGACCAAAGCATACTTATATGTAGCCCAACGGATCCAGAAAAAATTCGGATTATCTTCGTCAAATGTGCGGTTGGTAAAGAGTTTTAAATCAAAAGCAGCTTTTGACCATTCCTTTCGATGTATATGACATTCAGCTTTCAGCCTGCGCGACTTCCAATACAGCGTTTGTAAAGCGATTGACTTTTTTATAGATTCCTCCAGATTGGCTATCGCCTCTTCCCATTCCTCCCGTAAGATATATATCTTGGCCTTTCCGTAATAGGCAGTGGGTATCGTAGAATCAATGCCAATACATTTATTGTAATCCCGCAAGGCGTCATGATAATTCTTCATCAAAAGATTTACCTTAGCCCTCCGCTCATAGGCCTGCGCATGCCTGTCAAACTTTTCAATCGCCTGACTGAGGGCTTCTATGGCTTCTGATTCTCTTCCTTTGACTTTGACTAATTTTCTCCCCTTAACAAAAGACTGTACAGCGCCTTTGTCACTGGCTGGTTCAATTGTTTCAAAAGAGATAATCCCCCCTTCATTGATCAGCCAAGCCCTGATCGAACCCGCCACGGCAAACTGGGCACAGTAGGCCAGCAATCCTGTCGTTGTCCGAAATGCCTTTTCAGTCACCTGACCTACAAACCGGGGAATTTCCAACGAAAGCTCCTCATCGCGGAATATATCCTCAAATTTGAAGATGACATCCGTCTTGTAGTACGTTTCTAAACGCTGCTGAAACATCTTTGTGACCTTTTCATAACTCTTTTGCGTCCCAAATTCCAGCCTTCCCTGTATGATTGTTTTAAGGTACATCAACGATTCACTATTACATCTACTACTACTGAAAAAATCATTCCAATTTTTACAAATATCCAGTACCTTTCAAAGATTTGTTATTTTTTCTGCATATTTTTTTTTCCGTACCTGAAATCGTGTTGAAAAATTCGACTTTTAGCAGGAAAATTTCATGTATTTCTACCACATCTCACAAAACAGTTACCGAACCAGTAAATATTTTTTCACCAAAATATGTACCCACCGTGGCACGCCAGACAAATACACCCTGCTGACCTGCAGTCGGTATCCAGCCTTGAGTGGGATTCTCTGGATCTAAATTAACGGCACTAAATACTACGTTACCCCAACGGTTATAAATTTCCAGATGATAATATTTTACATTCTCTCCTATCAGTGAAAACCTTTGATTCCCGGACAAAGATCCTGTGCGAATTATATTGGGAAAGAAAGAGGTTGGCCGCACATATGGAATTTCAAAATCCAAAGAATCAACACATCCAAATTCACTACTTATAATAGTAATATATTTTCCTGAAGGCAAAGCTGTCAAAGTAATGTTATCAATTCCAGACACAAACAGACTTCCAGATACAGGCCCGGAATATTTCACTTCTACCCTACTAGAATTTGTTTTCAATCGAATCGTTGCACTTCCATCCGAATCGGCTGCATTGGCTGATGGCAAACTATTTTCCAAATCTGCTTGTATAGTTTCGACACGTAGATCCTGTACTACTGATCCAAAGCAACCAGCCAAATCCACCGGCGTAAATTTCAACGAAATCAACCCCTCCAGACCCATGGGATTAAAATACTCTCGCCCATTTTCTGTCAAAACTCCTTTACCCGTCCAGTTTCCTGCCACACTTCCTGCATTCGCAGGCAACAAAACCGGAAGACCATCATTGCACTGACCAGAAATCATCTCCACTTCAGGAAATACACGGGCTTTGACAGTCACATTTGCTGATAGAGTAAACTGACAACCACTTTGATCAAAAACAATTGCGGAATACATGCCAGTACCTGCCGGCACAGCCGAAGGAATTGCGACACTTGCAGTACTGGCAGTGAAACCTGTCGGACCAAACCGACGAACAGAAGCCGCCTGTGTAACAGACATACGCAAGGTATCTCCTTCACAAACCGGGCTATTGGTGGTGAGTGTCCCGGAGACCCTGAATTGCACGGTCAGAACCCGACGAATCAGACAATCTCCTGTATTGATCTCTACAGTGTATTCCCCCTGCATTTGAGGGGATGCATTGAGAAGTCTGGGACTTTTTTCAGTTGAACGAAACCCGTCTGGCCCACTCCAAAGATATGAAACACCACCACCGGCTGTCAAAAAAATGGTGTCTCCTTCACAAACAGGACCGGAAACAGAAGCACTGACACTCCCCGTCTGTTCTATTTTAAACTGCAACGTATCCCTGCATTGATATTCATTCTCTACAGCAAGAAAATAACTTCCAAACTGGTTTGTACCGATTGATACAATCCCTGTGGACGACTGATCAGAAAAAAAACCTGCCGGACCATACCAGTTATAGATTGCTCCCCCACTTCCGACCAGCTTTAATTCTGATCCTTCACACAAGGGGCTATTTGTCTGCACCTGGGCCTTTGCCCTACCTTCTCCAAGACACCATTTACCAAAATCTCCCCGGAATATCAAATCTGGATTATTTCTGAAATTATACCCATTGGCATTTGCATTCAGACTTTCAGACAGAATACAAAATCTCTGATACGAAATAGGGAAACAACCTGTGAACTGATTATCCTGAAGATAAATTCTTTTAATATTGATAAGTTTTCCGAATGCAGAAGGCAGCTCCCCTTCCAGTTTGTTGTTCGAGAGATTCAGATTCGTTAAACTCAGACAATTACCAAGTTGCTGTGGCAGTGAACCAGTGAATTGGTTGTTATTTGCTAAAAAGCTGATTAGTAAACCCAGGTTACCGATTGAGGGTGGTATACTCCCAGAAAAGGTATTGTCAGAAATGTGAAAACTGATTAGATTTTTTAGATTTCCTATTTGAGCTGGAATTTCACCGGTGAACTTGTTTTGGTTAAGCAAAAGTTTTTGTAACCCAGTCATAGACGTCAGTGATGAAGGCAAGGGTCCACTCAAATTGTTTCGATGAAGCCACAATTCCTTCAGATTTGTCAAAGCAGCCCATTCCACAGGAATATTTCCTGTCAACTGATTTTCATCGGCATAAAAAAATTGAAGCTGTGACAAGCTGGCCATCTGAGGAGGAAGATTTCCGGTCAGTCCGTTTTGGGAAACAATAAAAGTGCGCAATTTTGACAGCGATGAAAGTTCAGCCGGCAATGAACCAATAAATAGGTTCTGAGACATAAGCAGCTCTTCCAGCTTACTCAAACTACCTATAGATGTAGGTATTGGTCCGTTAAAATTGTTTTGGTTGATATGCAAAATAATGAGCTCTTTCATACCTCCGAGGCTGGCTGGAAGATTGCCGCTAAAATTATTCAGGCTCAACAGAAGTTTTTTTAACCTTGCAAGATTTCCAAAGGAGGCGTGCATTGGCCCGTTGAGTTTATTGGAAGACAGATTGATTTCCTCGCACTGTGTTAGTTTCCCGATGGATACAGGCAAGTTACCACTGAGGTTGTTATTCGATAGGTTTAGCAACTTTAAGGACTGCATGTCACCCAGTTCAGCGGGTAAAGCACCATTCATCTTATTAGTCGGCATAACCAGGGATTCAACGCAGCCTGTTGAGTTTAACTTCACTCCATACCACGTTGAAATAGCTTTGCCCGGCATGAGCCAGTTTGTCTTGTTTGTCCATCCATCTCCCAGGCAATTCTGATATATAGCAACCAGCGCCAGAGAATCCTTGACTCTGTCGCACTGACCTACACTTACACCTGTGAAGCCCACTAAAATCAGCAATGTCAGAAATTTACCAGAAAAACCCATATTCAACTATTGCAATTTGACAACAAAGAAACAACATTACACACAATATCTGTTGGCTTTAAATATGGTTTTGCAGTAAACAGGACAAAATAGCCATTTAATGAATCAGTCACATCTGGATTGTCTATAAATTGAACAAGATCTCTGAAAAAGTAAAAGGGAGATTGCATGACTGCAACCTCCCTTCTTTCTGTTTTTCGTTATGTGACGAAGAGGTATTACCTGTTTTGCTTCAGTCTTCCGCCCATCAGGTCCAATTGCTTCTGAGGGATAGGGAAGTTTTTATCTTCTGCACCTACAGCAGCTCCAGTATATAACGTTCCAAGTTGAGTGCGCTCGTAAGTCAGAACACGCTGCAACTCAGGCACTACATTACCCCATCTTTGCAGGTCGAAATAACGATGTCCTTCCATACCCAGTTCAAGCTTTCTCTCCATTTGAAGAGCGAGTCTTGCATTTGCCTGATTATCAAATGGTGCTCCAGCTCCATATTCGCTGATTACATAATTCGCAGCATTGCTTCCGTCTGCATTTTTGACAAATCCTGCAGGGTTTGAAGCACGTTTACGCACTTTATTGATGTTTTCCTTTGCATTCGCCAGGTCATTAGTTTCAATCTGGCATTCAGCAAGAAGTAACAATACATCTGCATAACGAATCAATCTATATCCATTTGCAGTCCATCCTGAAGTCCAGTTGCCCACTTCTGTGAGGTTGCCCTCCTGAGATTTTTTATACACTTGCTTCTTCGGGCTGTATGGACCGGCATAAGATTGATCCCTGACCCAGTCACTTCCAGTGTGTGGACCCCAGTCAAGATAAGGAATACCTCTGCGACCTACAGTCCAGTCGAGACGTGGATCCAGCGGAGTAGTAGCATCTGGTGTAAAATCTACAGCAGGAGAAATGCCCTTATCATTTTTCAAGGTAGTTGCATTATAAGAGTTATCCAGCATAGGAAGACCGTCCTTTGTCTTGAACGAGTTTACCAGGTCAAAACTTGGCTGGAAGAAACCGCAACATCCTCCTGGCGAACCCGGAACAGGCTTATAAGGGAAGTTCAACACTTCTCCCCAACCTGCATTCCATCCACCAGAACCATCATTTACGGAGTACTGTACAGTGTAAATCGCCTCCAGTCCGTTTCTGTTGGCAGCGTCAAATACATCACCATACTTAGGCTCAAGTCCAATCGCAGCACCATTTCGATCTGCTTCATATCATTGGGTAAAGCAATTCCAGCCTGAAGGTCAGCAATGATTTTATCACGTGCATCCTCATCATTTCCAGCCTTAGCCAGATCCGTTTTCTCATCGATGTAAGGAATTTTCTCCCACATTCTATAAGCCTCCAGGTGATAATAACCTCTCAGCGTACGGGCCTGAAGTCTGAATGAAGTAGCATCTTCAGCACTGATTGTACCGTTGGTTTCCGCAACAGCCAATACTTTCAATGCTTCATTCACACGGGATATTCCATCATAGACTGAACCCCACTTTACTGCAAGATATGGGTTGGTAGACGTTTCCGTGTATGTCTGTATTGGATTGATATCCGGCTGGTCACCGGTATCCGTTCCTTTATTGGCTTCCATACCACGGATACTACCGTATACCCAGTTTGAAGATGCTGCTTCCCATCCAAAACCGTTGGAAGAAACACCGTCTACCATTGCATAGGCTCCAATCAGCAAATTATTTACCCCATCTTTGGTTGCCAAAATATTGGCATCCAGCGCTCCGTTTGGTGTGACATCGAGGAAATCATCCGCACAGGAAAACGGAAGGGTAATGACCAGCAGAAAAGCAAAAATTTTACTTATTTTATGTCTCATCTTTCTTAATTTTTAGTTGTTCAATTAAAATGACAGGTTCAATCCAACCATCAATTGACGAGTCAAAGGATAGTTACCAAAGTCAACACCGAAGTTGGTATCTGCACCGTTGTTTACGTCCGGATCAATCCCTGAATATTTCGTCAGAGTAAACAGATTTGTTCCCTGCAGATACACTCGCGCACTTCCGATTCCTGCCTTATCCAGCAGATCTTTAGGCATTGTATACCCAACCTGCAATGTACGCAGTCTGAAGAACGAACCATCTTCTACATAGTAGCTGACAGATTGTGTATTGTTTGAGAAGTTTGACTTATTGGAAGCCTTTGGAACATTTGTATCTGTTCTTTGTGGAGTCCAGCTGTTATAAAGGAGAGCTGCACTTTTCTGGTTCTGGAATGATTGCCAGAAATCCAGCCACCACTTATTGTAATTAAAAATTTCATTACCCTGTGAACCAAAGAAATAGGCACTCACGTCAAATGACTTGTAATTCAATCCCAAATTCAAACCATATGTGAAATCAGGATGTGGATTACCAATAAATGTACGGTCCTTTGGTGTAATGGCCTTATCTCCATCTACGTCTTCATATCTGAAGAAACCCGCCTCAGCACCATCCTGATCAGGAGCAGCGTCAACTTCTGCCTGATTCTGGAAAAGACCCACTACATTATAACCATAGAACATAGACATAGGCATTTCAATCTGGTTTCTGTTGAAACCGCCGATCCTTGATCCTCCTGCATCAAAAAAGTCAATATCATCGGTATACTTGATGATTTTGTTTTTATAATGTGTGAAGGTCAACGTAGCATCAAAGCTCAGGTCACTGGTGATTTTTTCCTTATAATCAAGTTGCAGGTCGATACCTGTATTTTGCATGTCTCCAACATTCAGGGCAGGTGCATCTGCTGCACCATAGATAGAAGGCAATGGAATAGTTACAAGCAAGTCCTTTGATTTCTTCTGGTACAAGTCTACAGACAACTGCAACTTTGAATCCAGTAAGGAGGCGTCAAATCCAATATTTGTCGTAATCTGAGTTTCCCACTTTGTATCCGCATTACCCAGTCGTGTAGGTCTGAAGCCCTGCAGAGATGATGTGGATGAACCATTCAGGTCATAGTTTGAATCTCCGATACCTCCTCCAAACAGGTTGAACTGGTTTGCAGGATTTACCGGCAACTGGTTACCCATTGTACCGTATCCTCCTCGTACTTTGAGGTCTGTGAGGAAACTGCTGGAACCAATAAAGTCTGTCAGACGAACACCGGCTGACACTGAAGGGAACGTACCATAACGGAAATCCTTACCAAATCTTGAAGAACCATCACGTCGAACAGTTGCACTCAGGTAGTACTTGTTATCGTAATTGTAATCAGCTCTTGCAAAATTTGATACAAGTGTTGTCGGAGTACTAAAATAGGAAGTTGATGCAGTAATCTGCGCTCCGTTGTTTACAGTTCTAAATGCAGGATCTGATGAAAAATATCCTGCTCTTGCAGCCTGCAGGCCACGTCCCATATCATATTTCACAGCTTCATAACCGGCTACTGCCAGAATGTTGTGTGAATCAAATGACTTGTTATAGGTTAAAGCATTAGTCCAAACCCAGTCATTGTTGTAATAGCCTGATTCACTGTAAGAAGAACTGGCCTGATTTTCAGCTCTCTCATAAGTGGCACTGGTCCAGTCTGTATTATAGCCATTCTGGTAAGACCCTCCAAAAGTAGATTTGAAGTTCAGACCTTCCATCAGCTTCACATCCATATACATAGATCCCAGCAAACGAATATCTCTTTGTCTGTCATATTGATCTCTTGTAAGGTCGGCATAAATATTTGGTGTACTTCCCAATCTCGACGCAATACCTGTTCCTCCAAAATCACCTACCTTATAACTGTAGGCACTACCTTGTACAGGTTTGGTAATCAGGTGAGGAATAATTGGCTGAGACATATAAACACGTGAAATCGGACTTTCCTCAGCTCCATTTCGTGATACTCCCAGTCCGTTACGGCCTGTAATTGTCAAATTTTCACCAATGGTTATCCTTCCTTTTGCAATTTTAAATTCAGAATTTACTCTGGCAGAATATCGCTGGAAGAAATTGTTAATGATGATACCTTCCTGATTGAAATAATTCAAGCCCGCATAAAACCTTGCATTTTCGTTTCCACCTGAAAACGAAAGGTCATGATTCATGATCATCGCATTGCGAGAGATGACCTTAAACCAGTCTGTATCACCCGCCCACGCAGGTAAAGTAGGCTTTGCATTTGTTGAAGGACCATACACAGGGTGAACCTCATTGGTGCCGTCATTTTTGTACACAAGCCACTGTAAGTCAGCATATTCCTGAGCGTTGAGCAGGTCCAGACCTCCCAGGTTAGGACTTTGACTACCTACATACGTATCGTAGCTTACCTTTACACCTTTGCTTTGTCCTCTTTTTGTTGTAATCAGGATCACACCATTGGCCGCCCTTGATCCATAAATGGAGGCTGCTCCGGCATCTTTGAGAACTGACATATTTTCGATATCGTTCGGATTCAGGCTGGAAACATCCTGAGTAGGTACTCCATCTACGATATACAACGGATCGTTGGCTCCTGAAAACGAGGTCAATCCCCGGATACGAACCTTGGCAACACCCCCGGGACTTCCATCACCGCCTACAGTGACACCGGAAACTCTTCCCTGCAATTGAGAAGTCAGGTTACTGCTTGGGATTTTTATCAACTCGGTAGTATTGACAACCCCCACGGCTCCCGTCAAATCCTTCTTCTGTTGCGCCACATAACCCGTGACAACAACTTCTTCAAGGACTTTGGAGTCTACCTCCATAGTATAGTCTTTTTTACCGCCACTACCCACTGCAAGTTCTACAGTCTTATAACCGGTAAATGAAACTACAAGAGTTCCGTTGGTAGCAACACTCAACATGTAACTTCCGTCCACGTCGGTAATTGTGCCATTTAAGGTACCTTTTTCGAGGATGTTTACACCGGGAAGACCAAGTCCGGTCTCATCAGTGATAATCCCAGATACCTTGACTTGCTGGGCTGACACCGCACCAGCCACAAACACGCAAAAAAGCATGCTCAACATGACTTTCATGGTGCGTTGAATGCATTCGTTTTGTTTGATTTGATACATGGAAATTTAGTTTAATGAAAGAATATAAACAAGAAATAATGGTTTTTACTAGTTCAAAATGTCAAAATTTTATGGTTTTAACCTAAAAATCATCACAATATTAAATATTTATTAACAAAACAAAAATCTTTCTAAAAAAAAATTCAACGCAACAATGTTTTACGTTTTACTATCGTGAGTTTTTCCTACATTTAAGTTTGTGAAGTAATGAATACATGCTTTTCTCCTGTACGTAGAGAGTCTTAACAAATTTTATTTACAATCTATTTTATAAAAATTTCAACATCTTTACACCTTGCCTATGCAATCTTTGCCTTTCTGACTGAATGCATTATTTGAAATTAAATCACCCTGTATGACAGCAATTCTTCGTTTTTTCTGTGTAGCCATTTGCTTTATCCAGCCGCTTTTTCCCAGTGCTCAAGACTACAATATTCTTAATGCCGGGGCCAAAGGGGATGGAGTAACACTAAATACCCTGAGCATCCAAAAAGCCATTGACAGTATATCAAGTAGCGGCGGGGGAAAAATTCTCATACCACCAGGCACTTTTCTGACCGGGACCCTGCAATTAAAATCGCACATTCACCTCTATCTCGAAGAAGGTGCTGTGCTGAAAGGAAGTCCCAACCTAAAAGATTATAAAATCTACCAGGCGGAAGGTTACGAATTATCACATTATGGAGTTTTGTATGCGCAAAACGAAAATAATATCACCATTTCAGGCCCGGGAGTCATCGACGGCAATGAAGAAGTATTTTTTCTTTGGAATCAGGCTAAAAAAATTGAATGGGGGGGGGCTGCCAATACCCGCCAGAAAGATGCTTTCCGAAGCGTGAGTGAAGGCATCGGTGACGGTCCGGTTGTGCCGTTACAAAGACCAAGGCAAATGGTAATTTTTTCAGAGTGTCGTGAAATTACACTTCGCGATATTCAACTCCTGAGATCCCCCTTCTGGACACTCCATTTTGCTGATTGTGATGGGGTGCTGGTTTCTGGAGTCAGAATTAAAACCAGCCTCGATACTCCCAATAGCGATGGACTTGATATCACTTCCTGTAGCAATGTCAGGGTCTCGGATTGTGACATTCGCACCGGCGATGATGCCATTGCTATCACGGGTTATGCAAGACATTTTGAACTTCCAGGTTATGTAAACAAATACAGAGCTTCCGAAAATATCACGATTTCGAACTGTCAGCTTCAATCTCGATCCAGTGGCATTCGCATTGGTTTTCTGGATCAGAATTCTGTCAGCAGAATCACCATTCAGAATGTCAATATCATGGACTCCAATCGTGGTATCGGAATATTTGTCCGCGACGAAGGTTCCATTAGTGATGTATATATTTCACAAGTTACAATTCAGACCCGATTGCATACCGGCGACTGGTGGGGCAATGGAGAACCGATTCATTTATCAGCTGTGAGAGGTACTGCAAACGGACCCTTGGGAAAGATCAGAAATATTCATTTCAGAGATATCTATTGCACCGGTGAAAACGGTATTTTACTCTATGGCTCAGAAGAAAGTCCTTTGGAGGATCTCTCTTTTGAGAACCTGACATTTCAGTTCGAAGGCAGCAAACTACAGAATGCAGCAGGAGGAAACATCGATCTTAGAGGAGCATTTGGAAATCGACAACTCTTTTCTTCCGATATATCGGCCATCTATGGCCAGCATCTTCGAAATGTGTACTTCAACAGAGCAAAGGTCACATGGAAACAGGACGTAAGCGCTCCTTTCTATAAGCATGGTATCCACCTGACAGATTTTGAAAAACTGAAATTGTATCAGATTCAAACTTCACCTTCGCCCACTCATCCTGAATTGCCGGCAATTGTACTGGAAGATGGCAAATCTGCAGAATTAACAGATACCCCCAAAGCAAAAATCGTGCGAGTAGCTGACCGATAATGGAAGGAGTATCGGACACAAATGAGCCCGATACCCTTTACAGTTATTTGATAAATGTGAGGCTTTTCTGAATAAATTCAGTCAGGGCCTCTCCTTTGAGCATTTGCTGATTCAGCAAGGCAAGGTCGTGCAGATAAGTAGCAAAAGCAGCTTTCTCTTCCTCTGACTCCATTTTTAACAATTTATCTGAAATCAATGGATGATTGGAGTTGATGACCACGTTGTGGCTATCCGGAAACATGCCTGCATCCATGCCCTGCATGGCCTGCATTTCCTTCATCCTACGCATAAACTCCGGACGGGTAATCAGCACCGGGTGATCTGTGGGAGACAGCGCTTTCAATTCGACATGTCCCAATCCCAGATTTTTGACAGACTGGCTAAACAATTCCTTGACTTTTTCCTGATCTTTTTCAGAAAGCACAGATTCGCGCTTTTCATCTTTCTGGACCAGCTGATCGGCAGTGTCTGAATCCACTCGAACAAAGGTCACTTCATTACCTTTATATTCAATGTGCTGCATGAAGTGATTATCAATGATCGTATCCATTTCAAGGACATCGTATCCATACTCCTTTGCTGCAGCGATGTACGAATGTTGTGTTGCAGGGTCGTTGGCATAAAGATAGATGACTTTATTGTGCTTATCTGTCTGATTGTCCTTGACTTTTTCCTTGTATTCTTCCAACGTAAAATGAAGGTTGTCCAGATTTTTCAGAAGTACAAACTGGCTTGCCTTTTCATTGAATTTTTCATCAGAAATCATCCCGTATTTTACAAAGGTACTGATCTCCTTCCACTTATCTTCGTATGAATTTCTATCGGTCGAAAATAATGACTGTAACTTTTCAGCCACCTTCTTAGAGATATATGTATTGATTTTTTTTACGTTTGCATCCGACTGCAAATAACTTCGGGACACATTCAAGGGTATGTCTGGTGAATCAATGACACCATGGAGCAGCATCAGAAATTCCGGTACGATTTCCTTGACATCATCGGTGATAAACACCTGGTTTGAATATAACTGAATTTTGTTTTTCTGAACTTCAAAGCTATTGCTCAGCTTAGGGAAATACAGGATTCCTGTCAGATTGAATGGATAATCAATATTCAGATGAATCCAGAACAATGGAGGTTGGCTGTAAGGATGTAATTCATTGTAAAAGGAAGTATAATCCTCGTCTGTCAGATCGGCAGGCTTCATCTTCCAGATAGGGTGCGGGTTATTGATGATATCATCCACCTCCGTTTTGATCTCCTGCTTTGTGTCGCCTTCGCCTTCATACGACGTCTCAGTCTTAGTACCAAACTTGATTTCTACAGGTAAAAACTTGCAGTATTTATTGAGGAGTTCACGGATCCGCCAATCATTCAGGTAGTCACTGTTTTCTTCATTGATGTGGAGGATAATTTCCGTACCTCTTTCTGTTCTGGAATGAGGCTCCATTATATATTCCGGATTACCATCACAGGTCCACTGCACGGCTGGCGCATCGTCTCTCCAGGATTTTGTGATGACATCTACTTTATCTGCCACCATAAAAGCTGAGTAGAATCCAAGACCAAAATGACCAATAATGGTGGCATCATCCTTATACTTGGACAAAAATTCTTCAGCAGAGGAGAAGGCTAGCTGGTTGAGGTATTTATTGACTTCCTCTTCCGTCATGCCTATTCCTTTATCCAGAATATGAAGTGTTTTTGCGTCTTTATCAATTTTGATTTCAATGCGCGTATCCCCAATATCTCCTTTTACTTCTCCTTTTTGAGCCAGTGTCTTAATCTTGGTGGTGGCATCAACCGCGTTGGAAACCAATTCTCTGAGAAAAATTTCATGATCAGAGTATAAAAACTTCTTGATGATGGGAAAAATATTTTCCGCCTGGACTGAAATATTGCCTTTTGACATATTAGTTAGCTATTTTGGTTCTTTTCTTTAAGTTCAAAGTTTATGCCATGGCAAATAAAATGACAAATTGACATATTTTTTGCCATTTTTGCCAGACTTAAAAACTGTAAGTATTCATCACATTTGATTCTTACGTACATTTGTTATTTCATTCGTATCCAAAAAATTAGTCAAAAATGCGCAGGTCAATGTGGGTTAGTATCGGGTTAGCCGCTCTTTTTTTTTCTTGTGCAGGACATCGCAAAGGTGTTTTGGAAGCCCGTGTTCATAAAGCTGCCGGAGGACAAGCCCTGCCGTATGTGATGTATTATCCACCCGGCAAGCAGGCAAAGCCGTTGCCTGTGTTTATTTGGCTCCATGGGGCGGGTGAGAGGGGCGATGACAATGTCAGCCAGCTGATCCATATCGTTCCGTATCTGGCATCTTCGATTGTGCAGGAAAAATATCCGTGTGTCGTAGTCGCTCCGCAATGCCCCAGGGAAGATTACTGGGCCCCCATTGAGAGGAATGCCTGGAAGATCATCAATGGAGGACAATGTACTGCGCCCATGCAAGGGGTGATTGATTTGATTGAAAAAATCAAAAAAGATCCAAACGTTGATGCCAGCAGAATTTATGTGGGTGGTTTATCCATGGGTGGTTTTGGCACGCTTGATTTACTCAGCCGAAAAGCTGAATGGATCGCAGCAGCAGTGCCTGTTTGCGGGGGAGCCGACCTGGAAAAAGCAAAACGTTACGCAGAAGTACCTCTTTGGGTCTTTCACGGAGCAAAGGATCCTGTCGTTCCGGCAGACTTTTCCAGGGATCTGATACGCGAGCTTGAAGCTTCCGGCGGACACCCAAAATATACAGAATATCCTGAAGGAGGACACAATGTGTGGAATGATGCAATCCGTGATCCCGGCTTGCTTCCCTGGTTGTTTGCACAGAAAAAATCTGTTGCTTTTGGTCCAAAAGGCAAATAAAACCCTCTTCCAAAATTGAGAAGCACACCATTACCGGTGGAAAATCTTCCGTGAATTTATATTCTTGTAAAATTTATCTTCCGCCCATTTTACGGGATTATTGATGATGTATTCCGAAACTCGTTTATGGGATTGTTCATTACGAATAATATTCTCATAATAATTGCGTTGCCATAATTTACCCATTGTTGCATTTTTGGATTTGTAAATATCCAAACATCCATTTACCACCAACGATTTATATGCACCAACAATATCGGATACCGTAGTAGAGGCAATCCCTTGCGGTTGCCCTTTTTTTGGGGCAGGGGTAAAACCTATCCCTTGCGGTTGCCCTTTTTTTGGGGCAGGGGTAAAACCTGCCCCTGCGGATGCATCGTTCAATATAATAATGCCGTGCATATGGTTGGGCATTATTTGAAATACATCCAATTCAATATTTGAAAACCGGTCTGATAATTTAACCCATTCATCAAATGCAATTTGTCCATATTCATTCAATATTATTTCCCCATTCACCACATTCCCGAACCGACAAATTCTATCCTGACAGCAAATGGTAATGAAATACAAACCCTCCTGGGCATAATCGTATCCATTCAACCGAATGGATCGGCGATGGTGAATGTTCGGGTTGTACTTTAGTTTGTTGTTCATCTCTTTTACAGTTTAGACTGCAAATTTACCGCATTTGCATATAATTCCACAGTTGCCAACCTTGGAGGCATGACCAAAATGGTCGGTGAAATAATTTTTTTCAGAAATACCAATAAACCTTACTGGAGAAGGCTATAATTTAATCAAAACATTTCGCCTGTAAAGCCACAGACAAAGATAGCATTCCAAGGCCCATGTGACAAAAGCACCCAGCAATCCGGCCCAGTTTGCGGTAAGCCATATCATGCTGCTAAACCCATTTGCAAAAATTTGAACTGTGTTATTCAGCCATTGTACGCCCACCGTTTCAAAAAACAGATATATGAAAATAGCATTCGTTCCCAATGCAATCATCAGTACGGGTCTGGAAATGTACTTTTTACAATCAAAGACAAACAGAAATAAAGCAAATAACAAAAAGACCCAACCTCCGGACACTAAAACGAATGAAGAAGTACAAATGCGCTTGATGATCGGTGAAATAGCCCAAATATCCAGGAAATAACCCGACAGGACAAGCAGTAATCCTGCGATGATGAGCTTTCTTATCGAAACAGCAAATT
>JAJTEZ010000171.1 GCA_021298335.1 Saprospiraceae bacterium
ACCACTGGTAATGCATGACTGCATCAAATACATCCCCTTTTACCCAGGGTGCAGGGTCCATGAGTACGTCGGGCCATTGCGTCCACCAGTTTTCTCCAACAAGATAAAAAGCTGGATTTATAGTGCGTACAAATTGCCTGAATTCACGCCAAAAACCCATGGGAACATGTTCTGCCACATCAAGCCTCATGCCGTCGATGCCGTCTTCGGGGTTACCGTCTCCATTAGGATCCATCCATCGTCGGCAGACATTAAAAATATGCTGTTTCACGTCCGGATGCAGGTTTCCTTCATAAGGATGGCCCTGGATTTTGCCTTTCGTATCGACTTTTTTCAATTCAGGGAGACTCTGAATCCCTATCCAACCTTCATATTCAAACCTCTCCTCCCCTGTGAGAGGATCGACCGGAAACTTAGTGTGATACCAGTCTTTATAAATTGACGATGATTTTTTTTCGGCGACATCCCGAAATGCCCAGAAATCATTGCCCGTGTGATTCCACGAAAAGTCCAGTACCACCCTGATGCCCTCCTTATGCAGTGCACTGATCAGATTGACAAATCGTTTATCAGCCGAAGTCCACTGCCATGTAGTGGGGTCCGCCGGATTTTCCAACTTCATTAGCTCCATGTCGCCTTTCGCGTCGTCTCCAAAGGTCACATCGATGTGATGGTAGTTTCTTGCGTCATATTTGTGCAGAGAAGGGGCATCATTCAGTGGATTGAAATAAATGGCATTGATGCCGAGTTCTTTCAAATAGGGTATTTTTTCCTCCACGCCAGCCAGGTCGCCTCCATATCTGCGCATTTGGATCGTCCTGTAAAAGTCAAGTCCCGTCTCCTTTGCCCAAGCTTCCTGAAGATACCAGTCATGTCCCCAGGGTGTGATCTGCCAGCTTTCGGGTATTTTATCAAAGAGGGCTTTGTTGCAAGTTTCCTGCGTCGGATTGTTGGAAGCATTTCCATTGCGAAACCTCTCCACAAATATCTGGTACCAGACGGCTTCTCTTGCCCACATAGGTGGCTCCTCAAATGTCGGTATCGATTGTGGCACTCCTGTCACTGCTTGTGTCATGATCAGAAGACTGGCGGTTAGTATTTTTCCGCATCGTCTCAGCATATCTTGTTTTACTACAAAGATACTTTTTTTTAATCAGGAGCCAACATGATGGAAAGTGAAAACAAAAAATGAACTCTGAATTGAGCAGACCAAATCCATCAGCCTTTTTTCTTGCGGAAAATCGATTTGATCTTTGAGGGCTTTTTCCAGAAGACATAGCGAATGGAAACTGACTTATCCACCTTCCAATCGAAGGCACTTTGCTGCTGGCTTTTGTAAAATGAGGGTGTGTAGTCGATAGAAACATTGAATCTCCCTAACGTCAATTCTGCACCTCCCTGAACACTACCTCCCCATAAAAGCGCATCCGGCTGATTCGTGTTGTCTTGTAAGCCGGACTCTCTGAAGGCTGTGCCTGCGCCAAGTAAAACATTGAGTCTTTTTGTGACCAGCGAATAATGACGCCTCAGTAACATATGGCCACTGGCGTCTTTCTGAAAAAAGCCCGGTTGCAGGGCAAATTCTACAGTCGTTTTTCCAAACAGTCGTTGTGAAAGCGTAAAGCCGACATCATCGGCGATACGAATGCCTCCAGCGGTGTTATACATTTGTCCACGGAGATTAGCTGCAATCAACAGCATAAAAAGTACGGCAAAAATCTGGAATCTAGAAATCATATCATCCTGGGGTATATTACAAAGAGGACGAATAACTGCGATAACTTATTGTATTCAAAATGCAATTTTCAACTTACAGATCTCCCAGCTGAGGTCGCAGGATCAAGTCTTCCACTACGGCTCTTGATGAAAGAGAATACGCTGCCCAAATCATTTCGGCGATATCCTCAGAAGCCATCATTCTTTCAGGAGCAATGCCTGAGTCACTCCATGAATCAGTCCATGTGGCACCCGGCATGATAGAGGTCACCCGGATCCCCTCTGTTTTAAGCTCTTCGCGCAGGACTTTTGAAAATCCAAGGAGTGCAAATTTGGAAATAGCATAGGAGCCCCCATTTGCATATGGTGTAAAACTGGCTATGCTGCACATATTGAAGATATGTCCTTTTGCAGAGTTCCGGATCAACGGAATGACGTTTCTTGTCAATCTGTAGGCACTCATGACATTCGTATCCAGAAGTGTCTCCAAAGTGCCGTCAGCTTCTTCGAGCACACTGCCCGGCAGGAATACACCGGCATTATTGACCAGAATATCCAACGCATCCGTGTGACTCGTCAACCATTCAGATAAAGCGTGAATCTCTTCTGCCTTACTCATGTCAGCAGTCATAAAATGGACTATCAGACCGGGTTTGGCGGCAAGAAGCTCGTCAGACAGAGTTTGCAACGATTCTGCATGTCGGGCGCACAAAAACATTGTTTTTGCATGAGGCGCAAATCGCAATGCGACCGACCTTCCTATACCCCTGGAGGCCCCTGTGATCAAAAGATTCATAATAATAAAATTTAAAGCGCGCCCATTTGACAGGGTTTGGATCGCAGAATATGAAATAATACCTCTTTAAAAACAATTTAACCCTTTAAAAAGTTATTATTTAATCTGGTAAAACGGAATGAATAGCCGTTTTCATTGTTCAGAATTGTATTTTTGCCTCCATGATTTCGAATACTTTTTATCATTTTGGAAACTTTCTGCTCTGGCAATCTCAGATTTACCGGAAGCCGGAAAACAACCAGATGTACTACAAGGAGACACTAAGGCAAATGTATGACATTGGGATTGGCTCCCTGCCCATTGTCTTTTTAATTTCCATCTTCATCGGTGCAGTGACATCAGTCCAGTTTTACTACCAGATGTCCGGCACCTTGATACCAAGCTATTATATCGGTTACATCGTGCGGGACATGACGATCATTGAATTGGCCCCGACAATCACCTGCCTGGTTCTTGCCGGTAAGGTGGGTAGCAATATGGCTGCCGAGCTGGGAGGCATGCGTCAGAAAGAGCACATTGATGCCATGGAAATCATGGGAGTCAACACCTCAGCGTATCTGATCATGCCCAAGGTAATCGCCTCTTTATTGATGATTCCTGTGTTGGTATGCGCTGCTGCACTGATTGGGATTTTGGGGGCCTACATCGCGAGTGTCCCGGTGGGTTTGTTTACCTCTGCAGAGTTTATCAAAGGTGTGCGTTCGTTTTTTGTGCCCTATAATGTGTTCATGATGTTTGTCAAAGCATTCGTATTCGGTTATATCCTAACAAACGTGTCCTGCTACCAGGGCTACTTTGTAAAGGGTGGCAGCATTGAACTTGGCGAAGCAAGTACGAGGGCTGTTGTATACAGCAATATTTTGATATTACTGGCTGATTACGTCATTGCACTCGTTTTAACAGCATAAAGATGATACGGGCAGAAAGCATTTATAAAGAGTTTGGAGACCAACAGGTGCTCAAGGGCATCGACTTCCTGTTTGAGGCAGGGAAAACGAATTTGGTCATTGGAAAATCGGGATCGGGAAAAACTGTCCTCTTGAAAATTCTTGTCGGATTGTTTAAGCCGAGTACAGGACATGTGTGGTACGACAACATTGATCTCGTCACCGCAAATAAAGACACGTTGAGAAAGTTGCGCATGCAGGTGGGTATGCTGTTTCAGGGCAATGCCTTGTTTGATTCCATGAATATCGAGGAAAATATCCGCTTTCCCCTGGATATGTTTACCACCCTGACATTGAAGGAAAAAAATAAGCAAGTGGACTTTTGTCTTGAAAGAGTGAGTTTGCCCGGTATTAATCAAAAATATCCATCCGAAATTTCCGGAGGAATGCAAAAACGGGTAGGCATTGCAAGGGCGATTGTTCTAAAACCAAAATATTTGTTTTGTGACGAACCCAATTCAGGCCTCGACCCGCAAACGTCGATTACTATTGATGAACTCATCCAGGATATTACAAAAGATAACAATATCACTACCGTGATCAATACCCACGACATGAATTCCGTGATGGAAATTGGTGAAAACATCTGTCTGCTTGAAAAAGGGGTTCTGGCATGGAAGGGAAGCAAAGACCAGGTATTGCAGGATAAAAACGAAACCTTGCATGATTTTATTTTTGCCTCTCCATTCCTGCAAAAACTCATCGAAAGCAACCACTAACGGTCACCATGAACAGACGTAAGTGAAATAATCCTTTCGTTCTTTTTTCTTGTTTGGTTTCTTACGCGATTTCAGGAGGATTTCAGGATATTTCTGCTAATCACCAGTTTTTGAATTTCGGACGTCCCCTCACCTATTGTACATAACTTTGAATCGCGATAATATTTCTCCACAGGATAATCTTTCGTATACCCGTAACCACCAAAAATCTGAATGGCATCTGTGGCGATTTGCACACATACTTCGGACGCATAATATTTTGCCATTGCGGATTCTGTTGTCATAGGCAGATGGTTGTTTTTTAGGTAAGCTGCTTTTCTGATCAACAATTCTGAGGCTGATATCTTGGTGGCCATGTCTGCCAGTTTGAATGAAATGGCCTGGAACTGTGCGATTGGTTGACCAAACTGCTGACGCTCGCTGGAATATTTAACAGAGGCCTCATAGGCGCCCTTTGCAATGCCGAGAGCCAATGCAGCTATACTGATTCGTCCCCCATCCAGAATTTTCATGGCCTGGATAAAACCTTCACCCGGGAGCCCAAGAACCTGACTACCCGGCACCCGACATTGGTCAAAAACCATCTCAGCGGTTTCTGAAGCACGCATACCCAGCTTGTTTTCCTTTTTGCCTCCGTAAAACCCAGTTGTTCCGCGTTCCACAATAAATGCCGTGATGCCCCGACTGTCAAGCAAATCTCCTGTTCGGGCAAGAACAACTGCTACATC
>JAJTEZ010000172.1 GCA_021298335.1 Saprospiraceae bacterium
TGTAGGAATGCTTCTCTTGCTGAAAAGGCGTTTGCCATAGTTTCCTGTGTGGTAAACGTTTTGGAAGCAATGAGAAACAGGGTGGTTGACAAATCAATATTGCGAAGCGTTTCTGCGAGGTGGCTGCCATCCACATTGGACACAAAGTGTACTTTCAAGTGTGTGCTGTATGGTTTTAATGCTTCAGTTACCATCACAGGGCCCAGATCAGAACCTCCAATACCGATGTTTACGATGTCGGTGATTGCTTTGCCGTCATACCCGGTCCATTTTCCGGAAAGTACCTGATCGCAGAAAAGCTTCATTTTCTGTTTCACTTTCTTTACGTCGAAACCAATATTCTGACCATCAACCGTGAGACTTTGTCCTCCCTGCTTCCGTAGAGCGGTATGCAATACGGCTCTGTATTCGGTAGCATTGATTTTTTCGCCGGAAAACATGGCCTGGATGGCTGATTTGAGATCGCATTCGCGGGCCAGCTTCAGGAGTAGCGCCTTTGTTTCATCAGTCATCAGATTTTTTGAATAATCCACCAATATATCTTCAAACCGGAGGGAAAACTTTGAAAACCGGGAGGAGTCTGCGGCAAACAGGTCTTTGAGTTGCATGCGCTCCAGTTGTTTTCTGTGCTTGCTCAATTTTCTCCAGGCCTTCGTCTGTGTCGGATTGATGTTTGGTAGTGCCATATTTCTTTGCGTGAGTGGGCAAAATTAATATATATTCTCCTCTGCAAAGAGAAAATCAAGTGAATGATGTGTGAAGATTATTCGAAGATAAAGCATCCGGTGGATGAAGGAATGTGAAAATTAGGTGTTGGGGAATGGGATTTTACCCAACTCATCCAGTGCATTTCAGGTTCTTTTGGATTGCCTGTTTCTCTGAAATCTGCACGATATACTCCCGTAATCATTGGTTTACCATCCGTGAAGACACCCATTTCCAGTAGGGTGGATAATGGAATGGAACCTTCCACCACGTATCCGGAAGCAGTGGTCTTGCCGATGAACGTGCAATTTTTGCACTCCCAGCTGACATCAATCTTTTGGCCAATGGAGCCACTGTTGCCAAGGTAGCGTCCCAGGGCATCAATTTCCAGACAATAATATTTGTGGAAGTGGGGGTCACATCCAAAGAATAATTCCACCCGGTCTTCCCAGATGACATCCAGCTCCTGCTCGATGGCCGGCCAGGTGACGGTTTGGGAGTCTGTTGCTTCAAACAGGAAGTAAAAAAACTTGCGATCGTAGCTGGATTTAAAGAGAGTTGCCTGTCCCTTTTGTTTTTCCCAGTGAAGGACGATGTCTTCCATCGGATGTGCTTCCCTCCATTCATCAGGTCCAATCACCCCGTCGATGACAGGAGGTGTGGCGATCTTTTTGACCGCATATATGCGGCTACATGAGTCGCCTTCAAGTGTATCTGTAACGTTGGTCAGAGAATAGACTGCAGCGGAGACGAATCCATGGCTTTGGGACAGACAGCAGAGGTATATCAAACAGGCAAGTAAGCGGGAATACTTTTTACTCATGATTTCAGTGTTTTCCGGTGCCTCTGTTTTCCCACCCGCTTTTCCCCTCGTCCATGTAGACTTCCTGGACGGCTCTTGAAACGCGGTGATCTACGTCTTCTACCAGATGTATTCGGAGCGGGTTTTTCAGTTTTTTCATCCATTCTGTGGTTTGCTTATGTGGATCTTCTCACGGAGGAATTTTATAGGTGAGGTACGCCCATTTTTCAGCGAAAAAATTGCCTTTGAGTGCCGGAATCATTTGTTGCATATTGGACGACAGGAAGCTGAGAGAAAGAGCTCTTGACCAGTAAATCCAAGGGCCGCCGGTGACGTACATGTATGGATTGAGCAAGCGCTCCCTGTTTTCCAGACCTGTATTCATGTATTCGAGTTGTATGCCTGCAAAAGCTACCCTGCTGGAATCATTATACAATAAGATCCACGGCACATCGGCTTCCATTTTGATGTCTGTCAGATCGGGCATGTGCAAGACATCATATTCCATCAGCTTTCCCCGGATTGCATCAGGCCAGACCAGTTTGTTGAGCAGTTCGCGTTTAAAGACGATTTCTGCATTGCGCAGTGCGATGCACTGGATATTCTCATTGATGCGCATTGTGGAGGAGCTGATGATGTAGGGGACTCCCGGAAAGAATTCGTATCTGACGGAGGCATCGACTTCACTGATGCCCCGCATCTGATCGTACACTTCGCTGATGGCCTTGATGGGTCCGGGAGTGAATTTGTGATTTTTGGGATATTGCCAGTCTGCTGTGTGTGTCCAGGCCTTAGGAGGACTGTATACATCGGGATTCCAGTGTATGGCACCATTTGTTTCCATGCGGTGATACAAGGGGAAGTTCGGTGCGTCTTTGAGTGTGATCTGGTCCAGGTGGCCTGAGGCTGGGTGCAGCACCATATGGTATGCGTCGTTGGAAACTGTCAAGCCGGGCAGTTCGCCCTGCACTCGAAGGTCTGTGTTGTAATCGGGTGTTAGTGCGTTTGCATTGTTGTAGTACACGAGAAAGACCTTACTGCTTCTGGCGGCTACGGATGCCTGAAACGCCAATCGAACCGTGGTGGTGGGGAACCAGAGAGGAATCGCGCGTCCAGGTTTGCCCGTAGCATCGACATCCATTTTGTCAGTTTCTGCATATGTCTGCTGATCGAAGACCTGGCAGGGGACTTCCCGGACCAGGTAGGTAGACGGATCTACTTCCACTACGCGGATGTCTCGACTCAGCTGCTGAGCCTCATCCGGATAGAAAGCGAGCAGCACTTCTACGGGTTCTTTTGTGCGGGTGATGCCTTCAGTTTCTGTCAGCACGATGGACTTGTAGGCTGACCATGCCCTGTCGAAAACGGGTACAGCGGCTGGCGCCTGAATTTTTCGGCTCGCTTTTAGTATTTTGTCTTTTGGCGAGGGCTTTGCATTGGCTTTCATGCGCACTGAAATGGTGATTTCATATGTTTTTCCGGGCTCCCAGGCCACCCAGCCTACGATATCGGGCGAGGTGTACAATGTGGCATCAAAGGAAAGCCCGTATCCTGAAGGAGGCCGATGTGTGAGAGGGGGATATTTCATATCCTGCAGCTGTCCTTCCCGGTAGAGGTCGGTGGCTCTAAGCGGTTTGCCATCAACGGCCATTTCTACTTCAATGATCGATGGCTGTGGCAGGTCGATAGTCGCTTTGCAATGATAAAACGGTATGCCGGGTTGCGGATAATCCAGTCTGATGTCACGGATGGACAGTTCTCCGGCTGCCTGTTGTCCGTACAATAGTTGGTTTAAAGAACAGAAAAAGAGAAGTGTCAGAATAAACAAAGGCCTGTTCATATTTTACTTTTTATTTATTTTTAATTCAACAACGTCTCAGACGAGATTACCGCTTGCTGATGAGGTTTCTGGATCCGAGTTCTTTCAGGGCGTCCTGCCAGGGGCCACCATGTCCCCACATGTAAAATGTGAAATACATGGTTGTTTTCTGGTCAATCGGTACCCAGGGTTGGAATTCATTATAAAAATAGTGTGAATCCGGATTTCTGTCGTGGTTCATCCACATGTGTAAAAACAAGGGTTGATTTACGGGGTAGGCAGCCAGGAAGGCGATGTCTTCTTTGGTGTCGTATCCGGCGTTCCAGCCTTCCTTTAGATTGAGGAGTTGGCCGTAATATTCTTCGGGGCGCATTCTGAATTCTTTCATGCCTTCCAGATCGGGCACTGTGTATACGTCTTCAGTGCCGTGGTCCTTGCCCAGGGCGAGAATGGGCTGAGGTCCAATGACGTTGGCTTCAGGATTGATAAAATCCAGTGCATATCGTGCTTCCAGCAGTGGAGAGTCTCCATACAGGGTATAGGTTTTTTCCAGTCTGTTGCCAAAATAATCCGTTGTCATGCGAAGCTGTACATAATCCCCTTCTTTTTTCAGCACTTCTACGTCATACACCTGGTGTGTTTCCATGCTGGCCTGGCCGAGGAAATCCTCGAAGCCACCATACGGATAGAAGCCCCGGCGTCGGAAGGGCCGGTTGTGATCATCAGGTTTTTCAGGCCACAGCTTAAACAGAGCATTGTCGTCACGGCTTTTGATATAATACTCAATGACGCGGGCCCCGTATGCAATCAACGTAAGGCGCACAGCGTCGTTTTCCATTCTGTACTCTTTGATGCCGTCTGCATTCAGGTCGTCTTCATACAGGAATGCACTTCCCTTGCTCTGTCCCACACCCAGCTGACATACGTGTTGTGCACCCATGGCACTTGTGGTCACGGTGTATGACCCTGAAGGCAAGGGAAGGGAAAATTCTGCATTTTTATACTGGGAGGAGGGGATTCGCATGGTTTGTTTGCCCTGGAAGACCTCTTTTCCTGAGGTGTTTTCAGTCACTTTGACGTTTACGGTTACATCTGGTTTGTTTGTGAAGTTGTGCAGCGATACAGGAAAGGATATGGCGGGACTATGGCCATAGAGCAGGCTGTGTGCATTAACTGCTTTGGGCAGGTCCAGCATGGTGAGTGTAGACTTTGTGGTTTGGCTGTCAGTGTAATGGACAACGATTGGGTGCGTTTTGCCCATTGCTCCAAGTGACGGCTGCAGTTTGAAGCGTACCAGTCTGCTTTCTCCTTTGGGTATTTCAATGGTTTTTTCGGATTCACCACTAGCCTGGAGGTTTTCAGGCAAACGGAGGGTGATTTTTGCTGATTTTGATGATTCCTGATTTTTGCTTACTCTTACAGTGAGTTCATAGCCTTCGACGGAAGTTTCCAAGCTGACATTTTCCTGGAACATGTTTTCCAGCAGGATTCTGTCCAGCATGAGAACATTGAGGGCATGCCTGAATTTTTCGGGTCCTGCGAGAAGTCCGCGCGGCA
>JAJTEZ010000010.1 GCA_021298335.1 Saprospiraceae bacterium
AATTGCAATTGAATGCAGATGTTCTACATCATCCTGTACCGAAGACAGGTCTTTTTCAGTGACAAAAAAATGGTCAAATCCGGCTTCCACGATGTGTCCAAATGCTCCTTGCTGATCAGATGCCTCTACAATCAATTTCATTTTTGAAGTCGGTTGTTAAAATGTTGTGACATCGAGATTTCTTACCTGAATCCATTTTTGTGATGCACCAAAAAATTTATCGATGACAACTTCTTTTTGGCCGTTAGTAAGTTTTACAACCAAAGTATCATTGATTGGCAGACCATTTCCTGCATTAAAAAACCAAACATCATAGTTGAGTTGTGGGTTTTTATAGGAAGACAAATCCATTTCGGGTGAAATTAAGGAGGTTCTGCCATTATCCACATCATCGCAACCTGCACCACGAATGCCGTTGCCAGTGACCATTGCGCATGGTCCGGCATCATCTCCGTCAATACCTGGATTTGCAATGAGGCCATTCAGATACTCAGTCTGATTCGGAATACCCTGAAACCAGGTACCTGGTAAGGAAGGTGTGGAACTGACAATTTCCCAACCCAGCATATTTTGAAAATCATCTTCGTATCCTTTTTCAAGGGTCACTTCAATAGGAGTTGTACCTGTGAGGTTATAATTTTCGAATGGCGCCACTTTGTACCCCCATGATGATACAAAAATATCGTATGTGTTAGAAAGTACGTCTTTTGCCAGGAGTCCTGAATTATCTATATCGAGATTATAGGTGTTGGTTCTGCTGAGCAAAGAGACTTTTGCAGGAAGGGGCTTGCCATCTGCATTTTTTGCGATAACATTCAGCTGAACAGTTTTTTTCCTGACCATCTGAACATTAAGCTCTGTGACTTCACAATGATTCAGGACGACATTTTTTTCTACCATTTGGTAATCCGGGTGGGAAATTCTAGCTACAAAGTTCCCACTGTTTGCCTGGCCTGTTTTATACACTCCTCCAGCAGATGTATATTTTCGGTTAATTTGATCTGACACAATCTCAACAAGCGCGCTTGTTATGGCCGTGCCATTTTCATCCGTGACCTTTCCTTCAAGATAACAGGCACGCTGGTAATTCACATTCACAATAAATAAACCATTGTTAATATCACTACCATATACAATTGTACTACCCGTGTATGGAAAGGTACCCCAGCAACCATAAAAACCTTTGTGGCAAATACTCGGATCCTCCCATGTGTCGTAATAAGCCACTTCAACGAGGTTATCAGGTTTGTGTGCATCTGTGACTCGGATACCATCTGTATACCAGCTTGTAACCAAATACCCGTTGTGATAGTGGGTATTATGAGGGATGACACCGTCATTTTCCCTTTCCAGTGGCCTGAATTTATCCAGAAGCCGAATATTATTCAAGTTGCTGATATCATAGGCGTCGACGTATCCTCCCGCTTTTTCATCGGTCGTAAAGACAAACTTACTATCAGCGGAGGGCCATGCATTGTGTGTAAAAGCCCGGGATGTAATTTGACTCGCCAGCAATTTTGGTTTAGAACGATCTGAAATATCGTAAATTCCCAGGCGGCCTGCGTTGATTTCAGATGCATATAAAGTATCTCCCCTTGCAAACGCATCATGGGAATAAGTCAGATCTGCTGCACCAATAAAAACGGGACTTTTCGGATCTTTTTTCAGGTCAAAAATCATGACACCACGCTGGCTAAGGTTGCATCCGGCCAGATACATATAACCCTTTTCATCAATGTACAAATTATGACACCGCTGTAATTCGCGAGTATCAATGCCAACAGTTAATGTAGGTCGGAAAAACGTATGACTAATGTTCGAGGGTGCCCCATTCATATCTATGATCGCAATTCCATCCTGACCCTGATCTGCTGTGACGTATAAATGGTTGTTGTAGGACTTTATATCTCTCCAAATAGATTTTGCGCCTGGGGTTGTATGCCTTAAAATCGGATTCCTGGGGTCTTCCAGAGAAAATACGGATGTCTTGGAATTATTGCCTATGATGGCATAATGAATGCCATCCTTTTCAAAGCCCCAACAATCTGAACTCTCCTCTGAAAATGGAACATGGGAGAGCAATTCTGTATTGAAAGATGTTTTCTGGGCAAGTGACAAATGGGCAAGACACAAAAGGAAAGAGAGGAACCTCAAATTTAATCCGGACATTTTCTATTTTTAGTCAAATGTACAAACTATTCTCACAAATTGATTTGGGTTTTCTAAGAATGATTTGACTTTCGACGTTGATTTTGCTAAAAGTAAAAATTACAGACCACATTTGTTAAATGCATGTTCACTTTGTTCAACTGATATCCAAGAGGCAGCACTGAATCGTGCAATGGGAATTTATAGGTATACAGAACCTGGATTTCCCACCCTTTCCATACACCTTGCAGCCTGTACCTAGTATCTGCCAGAATTTGTCCGTAAGGCGGCATGCCATATTTATTCATACGGACATTTTCAGGTCCAGGCAGGCCGAAATAACCGGCTGCCATCATTAAAGTACCTTTTTTCAAAAACTGAAACTGAGACTTCAATACGGCAGCAAAGACGTCGCCAAAGCCTTCATTTCTCTCACGTGGCAGAAATGTAAAAAAGGGATCCCTACCCCATTCTCTGGGCATCAGATATCTACCTCCAGCAGCAATATAATTGAATGCGAGCGTATGGTTCCACACCTTTCTATCCAGAACAACTTTTAAACCAGTAGTCCAGACTGGCTTCTCATTGGTATAATATCGTTTTCCTGGATCAGGATTACCTCCATCCCCGGACCGAGTTTGTAAAATACTTTGAAGCGAAATGTGAAATGGGCTATGCCAAATATTTTTGAAGTCCAGCTGAGCTAGCCCTGTGTGCATCACATTTTCCACCCATAAATGCCAGTATGTTGCTGTAAAACCCGGGGCTGCCTTATAAGTATAATTGAACAATGCCGCACCGCGTGCATTTACGTTGCCTGCATAATTTGACTTTACCCCATCAATTCCCACCCCTGAAGCATACACTCCGATTGAACTAGCTAAACTGTACCAAGTTCTCGTCCCTCTGGGAGCAATTCCATAAATCCAGCCTGCCTGAAGCTGATGCCTCGAACTCAGTACATGCTCTGTCCAGATTCCTTCCACTGCCGTTGGACGCATACGGCCGTCCTGAAGATTAATAAATGGTGTGTTTATTAGCTGACGACCTGCGATTATTCTTGTATTTTGATGTCGGTACTGCAAGAATAATTCTTCCAGTCTATTTATTTCCTGCGTATTGGAAGGATTGGCCACATCAAAAAGACCCAGTTCATATCGATTGATTTGTCCAGTCGCTGCATCCTTCTGCCCCAGTGACGAGGAACCGAGATTGAAAATATAAAATCCACTAATGCCTGAACTAAAGCCGTGCCAAGCATCTGTTTCAAAGCGGATGCCGCCACCCAGGGCATTGGCATAATAATCGGAGAGATCTCCCCGATTGGTTGTCTGAGAGAAAAAATACCTGATATGACCATTCATTTTGCCTCTTTGAAAGGCTTTTAAAAAGCTTGAGGTATCTTGTTTTATTCTGGAATCTTCGATTTTAGATTGCCAGATCGCAGGCTTTTCCTGTAATTCCTGATGTTGCGCCAGGCCGTGTTGCAATGCTAAAATGAAAACGCACATCATGAACGAAAAACCAACTCTTTTCCGTTCAAAAAAGGCAAAAGTATGGCTAACCGAAAGCAAATACTCCGGTACCCTCAAATTCCAAACCATAGTGATGTATTAGTAACCGGCCTTAATGTAAGTCCACCCTTTTTCCTGACGCTCAACAATTTCCAGGATGCCACCTGGAACGGTCCGACACACGTCAAGCAGCTGTTCCTTTTTCAGATTTTTTTGCGACATCGTAAATTCACATGCCACAAAATCAACTTTTTTACCAGCCAGAACTGACAGTTGATCCAGCACATAAGATTTGTTCTTCTGAATCAATGTAATTCCAGGGCCATGACACACTACCTCCAGTTTTGCATTGGGGGCGAGTTTTAAGATGTTGTTCAGTTGCCTAACCATCGCATTGTGGTCGGCCGTATCCTTTGACACCATTTGAAATACAATCTTATGCGGACGAGGCTTTTTGGAAGCTTTGTCAGCTGGTATTTCAAGCTGCCCAAAAATGCTTTGTGTACTTATAAAAGTCAGAAAAACAAAAAGAAACATTGACTTATTCATGTGAATTGATTTTTACAAATTAATGAAATTGATATGGGACACCAGTCACTTGAGAGAGCAAAGTTTCCGGTACATCCAAAGCCTGAGCAAATTTTCTGGGTATTGGGTTTACCGGAGAATTTGCTGCAAGGTAATCTAACAGAGTCTGATGGAGTGTAATCGGTAACACTGAAGTATCCTTCACTTGTTTCATTCTGCAAATCATATCTGCAGGATCTCCGTCCCGTTCACAAGCACAAATAGAATAGACTTTTTCGGGTTCCAAAGGATCATTTCCAACAACAATTGACTCTATTCTATTGCCCTCATTTCCCAATGCGCGAAAAGTCACAACCATGCCGTTAAACTTTGTCACCCAACCGCCAAAGCGTTTGGATGCATCTGCTGAAAAAACATTATGCAATTCTTTTTCAAGCCATGATGCGATCTGCCTCCCTGTTGCATAACCTGTTTTTATATGACTATCAACAGGTAACATATCATATATAAAACCATATGTAATAGGTATATTGCCGGTTTGGTCGGGTGTTGTTCGAGGGGGGCAAAACCGAAAACCGTTTGATAAAACGATATCAATATTGTTCATTTTCCAACGTAGCGCGTCAAGTATTAAGGTGTCAATGGTATTTTCTATCACAAAATAGCGATATAATGGTATCTTCGAATAGCCAACCACTCTTTTGATTTCCTGCAGAAAGGGTTGTTCCAGATCATTCATCAGCCTGGCGACCGTCGCATCACTTTCATAATCACTAGCGGTGATTTCATCCAGGTAGTATTCCTCCCTGACACATTTTCCATCAGAAAAATGGAGTTCCAGCCTTCCACAAAAACTTCCGAATGCTCCGGGTTCTACAACTTTCGCATAGGTACACTGAATGGGTTTTCTGACGCGTTCATGTGTATCTCCCCCCATGATGTAGTCAACGCCTTTACAGACTTCCAGATTGGCAAGATGGATTTGTTGTGACAATCCAAGATGTGCCAGGACAATGACCATGGAGCATTGTTCCTGGTTTCGAAGTACGTCTACATAATGGGCCAGATTTTCTTCTGGTTTGGTATACAGAATGCCTTTGCTGTAGTTTGGTGACTGCCTGATAGGCACCAAATGGTCAGTATATCCTAAAAAACCGATTTTAACACCTTCTACGGTCCAGATATAATAAGGCGGAAAAATTAGTTCTCCTTTTTTACCTTCTCCCAGATCATGATACATATTGGCACAAACCTTTGGTGCTTTAAGACCTCCGAGCAAATGCTGCATTGTTTTTTTTCCATAAATGACTTCCCAATTGCCGGGTAGATACAAATTATATCCCAGCTCATTGAGAATGGGTGAAATGGCATCACCTGATGTCTTGACAGAAAGTGCACTCCCCTGGTACATATCACCTGTATCGGTGAGAAAAACGTGAGAATTTTTCTTTCGGATTCCTTGAATATATGTTGCTAGCCTGTCATACCCTCCCGTTTTACGGTACACAACTTGCTGATTTTCCCAAAACAATTCGTCATGCTCATGTATCTGGCAATGAATGTCGGTCGTTTGTAAAATCGTCAGTCTGGTGGTCTCAGCCTTTTTAGTTTCATTAGATTCTTTCTCCTGAGCTTTGAGTACTGGACCTGCTGTAACTATGCCAGCACCCATGATTCCGGCGTGGCGTAAAAATTCTCTTCTTTTCTGTTGTGACATGTGGCTGGATTTAGTATGTTATCGGGCTGTGCGCTTCATCTGCCCAAATGGTCCGAACTTGTGCTGCGCTTCTGAAAAACGATCAGCAAACGGTCCGAAAGGATGATCTACCGGTTTTTTGGAAATATCCGGCCAGTCAGATGGCACGTCTTTATGTGGTCGGGGTCTACTATTGACATATGCTGAGATATCCCAGGCTTCTTCATCAGTGATGACCGGCACCTCATGACTTGCCCCAAGAGGCATGTTGTATTTTATATATTTGGCAAAATTACTCAAGCGATACAAACCGGCAGCATCATTATATGAATTTGGTCCCCAAAGTGGTGGGTAAACATACTCGCGTTTATCTTGAGCTAATACACCCTTACCGTCAGCCTGATGACATTCACTACAGCGGATTTGGTAAGCCATTTGACCTTTTATCGGATCGGCAGACCTGTCTAAATAAGGTAAATCTTTAAGACCTGAGCCCCTGGCATTTTGGCCTTTTGGTACATTTCTACCCAAAAAAATCAGATATGCCTTGATGGCCTGCATTTCTTTGCTCATCGTATCAAGGGCTGATCCATTTAAACTTCGCTCAAAACAATCGTTTACCCTTTTATATATGTTCTCAACCGAACCGCTTCGTGCACGAAACCTTGGGTAGGTTGCATAAACCGAACCATAATTATTTCCGAAGATCTTAGTTCCTGCTTCAAGATGACAATTCTGGCAATTCATCCCGTTAGAAATGCTGGCGACGGTTCCATTTGGCCCCAAGTAGCGGGATGTATGCATGATGAGATCTCTGCCGTATAGAATTTGCTCTTCTAATCCTGACCCCTGAATGCTTTTCAATTCCGGTGACTGCCAGAATACGGCTAGAGTGTCTGTCAATACAGCATTTTTCATAGGTTCTGGGGCGTTAAACATCAAGGACTTCCGGCTACTGTTAAGTCCGGAAATCATCCGGGGTTGGATAACGAATATCATTAAAATTGCCCCAACCAACAGAAGTAAGAAGATTAGATACAATAATGTTTCGATATGAATAATGATTGTCTCGTCAGCCTTTTGCTCAGATCTTTTGTCCATGATTACGAATCAAATGTCCAAAATACGGTTTCATCCGGTATATCCGGCAACATTCTTCCAGGTTCCTCCATTCACTACCTCTGAAATTCCATTTGCCTCCAGAATGGATTTTGCCTGTTCGCTTCGGTTTCCGCTTCTGCAAAAGACAACAATTGCCTCTTTCCCCTGAAATTTCGCAATCTGGTTTTGAATTTTATCAAGAGGGATATTGACACTTCCTTTTGGATGCCCCTGAGCAAATTCAGTCGGAGTGCGTACATCCACTAAAAACGGCTTTTTCAAAAGGACACTTTCAAGATTTTCAGAAGATCCGCCAGAAAAAATTGATTTTAAAAAATCGAACATGTTTTTTAAATTTAGTTGAAAAAATATAATTAATGTGGCAGTCGATTCATCACCAGACCGTATAGAAATGTGCCTACCAAGGAAAACAAAAAGACAATCACCAGAGCAGTATATCCATAACCTATGTTTACGATCATCGGTCCCGGGCATGCTCCACTAAGTGCCCATCCCATTCCAAAGACAGAACCACCAACAAGGTAGCGAATCACAGATTTTTCTTTAGGTAAAAAAACAATTGGATTACCTGAGATATCTCTGAGTCCTAACTTCTTAATCAAGTACACACCAATCACCCCTGTCACAACCGCAACACCAATGATTCCATACATGTGGAATGACTGAAACCGAAACATCTCCTGAATGCGGTACCACGAAATGGCTTCAGATTTTGCCATTACAATTCCAAATACAGTTCCTGCTAGTATAAATTTCAAAAATTGCATCATTTTTATATTTAAATATTCAATTTACAAGCATCTGATTATCAATAACATAATCACAACGCACTGAATGTCAGTTAAAAAATATAGGGAAAAAAGACATGTGTCATCAGCAATCCCCCTGCAAAAAATCCAATCACTGCAAGGAATGAGGGAAATTGAAGATTTGACAATCCACTGATTGCATGTCCTGACGTACAGCCGCCTGCATACCGGGTGCCAAAGCCAACCATCAGTCCGCCCAGGGCTAAAAGAGCAAATCCTTTGATAGAAAGAATTGCTTCCCTACCAAACATTTCGTCTGGCTGTAATCCTGCTGGTTCTGAAAAACCGAGTAGACTGAGGTCGGAAATTGTAGCCTCAGAGATCTGAACTGGCATATTGGGATTCATGAAAGTTCCGGCAATCCAGCCTCCAATCAATGAACCGACTAAAAAATACAAGTTCCATCGTTGAGCTTTCCAATCAAAATCGAAGAATGAAACTTTTTTTCCGGCACCAGCCATTGAACAAATCGTGCGCATATTGGAGGAAAATCCAAATGTCCTCCCAAAAAAGAGTAAAACAAACATCGTCGCTGCAATCACCAGGCCCGAAAACCACCATGACCAGCTTTGTGTCAATAATTCCTGCATTCTTCTTTCGCTTTAAGGTAGGTGAAATAAAATAATTGGTTTAAACATATGCTTAACAAGATTCTCGGCTGCACTTGAATGGAAAATGCCTCCCTTTCCGTGTGTACCAATAAATAGAATATCTGCATCTTGCTCGGCCAAAAATTGATGTACACCCTGTTCCACAGTTTCCGCATGAAGTAAGTGCTGCTGAGCATCTGTTATCCTATGCTGCTCCGAAAATTGTTTCATTTTTCGGAGGATAGACTGTTCGGTTTCTGCATTATTCTCCTGCAGCACGTGCAACTGATGGTATCTGGCGCCAAACGCATGAAGCACTCTTACCAGGAGAGGATGCACATCTTCCGTCTGTAAAAAGTCATGGACATAAAGAATGTCATGGATTTTAAGATCCGACCGGTCACACATGAGAGAAAGCACCGGAACTTCTGATCGGCGTGAAATCTGCTGGGTGTTGGATCCGGCGATTCGCTCTTTCATTCCCCAGGCCCCCTTTGTTCCCATGATGATTAAATCAAACTGCCGGTCTTTTGAAAATGTCAAAATCTTGTCAGTAAGCTTTCCAAAAACCACATGACCGAATGCATTTGATATCTCTTTTAATAGACCTTGCATCTTTAATTCAGCAAGTTGCTTTTGCTTTTCCAGGTGCTGTTTGTCAATCTCACCACAAGTAAGAATGTGCCCGGACTGATCCAGCGTGACTGTGTCCGGCACCTCAATAATATGCAAAAAATGAATTTCAGTTTGAAACTTGTCAGTAAACTTTGTTGCCATGATCCGGGCAAACTCAGCCTGGACAGAAAAGTCAGTGGGAATCAGTATCTTCAGAGATTCTGCTTGTGAAGACCTTTCATACTTTTGTTCAACTTGAGTCTCTTTGGTCCATTTTACGTCAAATCCGGCCGAAAGAAGTAATTTTTCCACATCCTGAAGCCCACCTCCATTGATAACGTGTTTGAACCCTTTGCTCAACAGGAGCTTCCTGGCGTGATTGCTTCTGTTTCCAGACCGGCAATACAACACCAACTGTCTGTCACTCGGCAAATCTCTCCACAATGTTTCCAGCTTTTCCAGAGGCACTAATCTGGCACCCTCCAGATGGGCTGTTCGATACTCGGCGTCACTCCGCACATCCACGACAATGGCATTTTGTGCAATTGTGGGAGACTTTTGTCCTTCACCGCGCAAAAACCGCTGAATCATATCTATCATATTGAGACTTTTTATGTAAACTACTATCTGTTAGTTGTTAATATCACATTTCAGGCTTCTACAGGCAAACCCTTAGACATCCACTCGTTCATACCCGGAGAATAATTTGAAATATTGGTAAAGCCTGCTTTTGCAAGAATGGAATATCCTATGGTCGCTCTGTCTCCCCCCTGACAATGAATGGCTACTGGTCTGTCTTTGCTGATTTTATCCAGATTCTGCGGCAATGTACCGATAAACACATGATCAGCTCCTGAAACATGACCGGATTTAAACTCTGATTCACCGCGGAGATCCACGATCTGATGACTACCTGTGTCAACGGCCTTCTTAAATTCATCCAGGCTAAGGAGTGAAACTTGCTCCAATTTTCCTCCCTCTGCGGTATAGACATCCACACTTTCTATATAGCCCAAGATCTTATCCAGACCAATGCGCATGAGTTTACGTACAAGATCGTCATGTTGGTTCTCAGGGGCTAAAAGAATAAAAGGCTTATCATAGCTGAGGTACCAACCTGCCCATGTAGCGAAAGAATTATTTCCCTGGATATTGAAACTGCCTGGTATAAATCCATTGGCAAAATCAGCCTTATTCCGGGCATCAACCACCAGTATTCCGTCTTCCATGGCCGTCATCAGTTCCTGAGCACTCAATTTCTTGAGTGCAGGCACAGCAGTGAGCAATGGCCTGTCCACTTTGTTTAGGTGTTTCATCATTGCGAAGTATTTAGGTGGTTCAGGTTGATCAGCAAGCAGGTAATCGATGAAACCTTGCTTATTCTCACCATACTGTAACGCCCAGTTACGGATCCGCTCATACCCTACGGTTGTACTTGGAACGGCGCCAAGTGCCTTGCCACAAGCTGAACCGGCACCATGACCCGGCCACACCTGAATGTAGTCAGGCAACTGGCTGAATCGTTTGATGGAGTCGTACATTTGCCGGGCACCCAAATCCTGAGTCCCTGCGAGTCCGGCTGCTTTTTCGAGCAAATCCGGACGACCGATATCTCCCACAAATACGAAATCGCCGGTAAACAACATCACCGGTTCTTTACTGGCCGGTGTATCTGTCAATAAAAAGCTTATGCTTTCCGGAGTATGTCCTGGTGTGTGTAATACTTCAAAAACCAGGTTTCCCAACGTGACTTTATCTCCATGCTTCAATCCGTTATGCGGAAACATATACTGCCAGTCAGGCCCACCCTCATCGGACAGATATAGCCCTGCTCCGGTTAACACTGCCAGTTCTCTGGCACCAGATAGAAAGTCAGCGTGAATATGTGTTTCAAAAATATGCGTGATTTTCATATTGTTCTGTCTGGCAAACTCAACATATGTATCGACATCCCTCTTTGGGTCAATCACTGCGGCCACACCTGCTTTCTGGCAACCAATCAAATAACTTGCCTGAGCCAGGGTTTTATCATATATGTGCTGAAATAACATAAAAAATTGTTTTATAGTATGTTTGAATGATCAATGAAAAAATACTTCCTTCGTTACTATGTAAACACCCATCAACAGAACAAACCAGCCGAACACCGGCTTAAGTCGCTCCCCTTCCATTTTTTTAGAAATGTACATGCCCATAAAAATACCCGACACAGCAAACGCAGAAATAGTTAGCATAAATGTCCAATCAATGACAGTGGATTCACTCTCGCCCAAAAAACCGATCAACGATTTGGCAGCGATGATAATCAATGAAGTTCCCACTGCTTGCTTCATAGGAAGACCGGACAAAAATACCAGTGCAGGAATAATTAAAAATCCACCGCCGGCACCTACCATTCCCGTGATAACGCCTACAACCATACCCTCTAAAAAGATAAAAGCGTATCTTTTGGCACCCGTTAAGGCCTGTACAGGCACCTGCGATGAGGATTTTCGAATCATGCCCAATGAGGAAAGCACCATCAGTATGGCAAAAAGAACCAAAAGCATCCAGTCTTTTTCTACAACAAATCCTGCAATTTCAAATGTATTGGGAATTGCAGGTAGGATCCATTTTCGAGTCAGGAAAACTCCCGCTATAGATGGAATTCCAAACAAAACAGCAGTATTCATGTGAATCAGACCCTTCCGAAAATAAGCGAGAGAACCTATCAATGCCGAGAAACCCACGATAAATAAAGAATATGCAGTTGCTGGCACGACGTCTACACCAAAAAGATACACAAGTACAGGAACCGTAAGAATGCTGCCTCCGCTTCCAATGAGACCGAGACTCACACCAATAAGTACTGAGGCTAAATATCCAATGAATTCCATGTTGCTCTGATTGTTTCAGGTGCAAAGATAGACTGACCTGTACACTTGGTAAGTAACAAATGTTACACAACCATTCCCTGAATGCTAGATTTCTGCAGAGTGGCCAGAATTGCTTCCTTTCGTTCAGAAAAGGATCCATAAACCGAGAAATAGGAAATTGAATGTAAGTGGAGCATCCTTTCATATGCTAACGCCAGCCTGTCTCTGTCCAAAGCATTTTCCCGAAGTGGATCTGCCTCCCAGGGAATATCCGGCATACACAAAAAACAAATATCCGGCAATGATGATTGCCAGGTGCTTTGTATCCACGAATCCACCCTGCCAAATCGCTCTTCCTGCCAGATCATGTATGTCAACAAATCGGTGTCGCAAATGGTATTCCCTCCAATTGAAGCAGCATTGCATTCTTTACTCCATTGTAATCGAGACATGGCAAGTAGATCGTATTCTGTATATCCGGGGCCATGATCAGATAAATACTCTCTGGCTGCCTCCGGTACTAAATTCCAGCCTGTTTGTTCATGTAACCATTGGCTTAACGTCGTTTTGCCGCAACTTTCCGGGCCGGTAAAAAGCACCTTTACAGGCTTACTCATCCCCGAGCTGCTGAATTTTTTGCATCAAAAGTTCAGCTTCTGCGATTTTTGCATCTGCCAGGGTGCGATTGGATTTTGACAGAACGAAAGCCTCTTCCTGCAAGCGACGATATTCTTCCATCCATTTTTCTTTTTGGGTCTTTTTCTTGAATAAACCAAACATAAGCGACGATTTTGTGACCAAACACTAAAAAACCTCAGGAGTTCTCCTGTTAGGAAAAAATTACATGCGATCCAAGGTATTTATTCTGACAGCCAACCGCAATTAAACTATTATACTTGTTGACTTTCGAATTTTTTAAAAAAAACTTTTTGAGGCAACTCTGGCATTTTAAAACAGACCAGCTTCATCAAATTGAGATGCCAAGCTGCAATTTTCAAAGAGGTTATATGGCAATATGGAGCAAATAATTTGGTACTAATGAATAAAAAGCTTATAATGTTGTAGCCATTTCACCGGTATGAACCGGCTTCACTTGATGAAAAAAGGAAATACGCATCTGTCTGATTTCATGGAAATTTCATAAATTTGCAACAGAAAGTATTAAAATGAAGAAAGTCAGGCTCGATATCATGGCCTTATCGCACAGTGTGACCCAGTCGCACAATTACGCTGTCGTGCTGGGTGAGGAAGGAGGCAACAGGCGTCTCCCCATTGTGATTGGGGGATTTGAAGCACAATCTATCGCTGTGGCATTGGAAAATATGACTCCGAATCGTCCGCTGACACACGACTTATTTAAAAACACATTGGATGCATTTGACATTGAGCTACGGGAAGTCGTAATCAATAACCTGCTCGATGGTATTTTTTATGCACAGCTGATTTGCGAACAAGACGAGAAAGTCATGCAGATTGACGCGCGTACTTCTGATGCTATCTCAATGGCTGTGCGTTATGGCTGTCCGATTTATACGTTTGACTTCATCATGGATACTGCGGGAGTCACATTGGATGAAACAGAGGAGCAATCTGAGCCTTCCGAAGGTGCGGGTACTAAAACCAAAACCACAAAAACAAAGAGTATTTCATTAGAAGAGATGGGCATACCCTCCCTGGAGAAATTGCTCGAGGAAGCGTTGCAAAAAGAGGATTATGAAAAAGCAGCTCAGATTCGTGATATCCTGCATTCAAAAAAAGGTAATGATTCGTAATGTAGGACATTCGCTTCTCCTGAACCAACCGAAAAATGACAAAACTAAGCGTAAACATCAATAAAATTGCATTGATTCGCAATGCCAGAGGTAGTAATTATCCCGATTTATTGCAGGTGGCAGCCGATTGTGAAGAATTTGGAGCTCAGGGGATTACCGTGCATCCAAGACCCGATCAAAGGCATGTGAGATTTGACGACATTCCATCTTTAAAACAGGTTGTCACTACAGAATTGAATATTGAAGGGTACCCCTCCAGAGAGTTTTTACAGCTTGTCCTCAAAAACAGGCCTCACCAGTGTACGTTGGTTCCTGATGCACCAGAGGCCATTACTTCCGATCATGGATGGGACACAGTAAAGCACCAGCAATTCTTACAGCAAACCGTCAAAGAGTTGCAGGATCAAGGCATTCGGGTCAGCTTATTTATTGACCCCATTCCCGAACGACTGGAAGCCGCCAAAGAGACTGGTACCGACAGAATTGAATTTTACACCGGTCCCTACGCCCACCTAATGCAACAAACAAATTCCCTATCCTCTACCGTAGAAAAAGAAGCCGCAAGATCAGAAGCTGTGATACCATTTTCAGAAGCTGCAGCGTTTTGCAGGCATCTCGGCTTGGGAATCAATGCGGGGCATGATCTGAACCTTGACAATTTGCGCTATTTCAAACAACATGTCCCTGGACTATTAGAGGTTTCAATAGGGCATGCCCTGGTTTGTGATGCGATATATTACGGACTCAAAAACGCCATCCAGCTATACCTGCGGGAACTGGAATGATTTTTCTTTCAGGCAGGTTGCTGCTGTGACAGGCAATGAAATGACCCCAGTCCCCAAATAATATCTACGGAATCAATGCCCACTACTTTTCTGTCAGGAAAACAGTCTTGTAAGGTTTCCAGAGCGAGTACATCATTCTTCTCATCTCTGAAGGTAGGCACGATGACCTTCTGGGAGGAGATATAAAAATTTGCGTAAGAAGCCGGAAGGCGCTGATCTTCGTAAATCACTGGCTTTGGCATGGGCAACTCAATCACTTCAAGGCGTCGGCCGTCTGCAAGCTCCATCTTCCGCAGAAGTTTGAGGTTGTCTCGCAACAAGTGAAAATTGTCATCCGAAGCATCATGTTCTACAACACTAACCACAGCGTCTTCTCTGACAAAACGAACTATGTCGTCAATATGACCGTCTGTGTCATCGCCTACAATCCCCTCTTCCAGCCATAAAATATGATCAACGCCATAATATTCTACTAAAAGCGACTCAATTTGTGCTTTCGAGCAACCAGGATTGCGATTAGGATTCAACAGGCAGGCGGTTGTAGTCAACAGGGTTCCCATACCATTAAAATCAACGCTACCACCCTCCATGATAATCCCGGGGTGGAAGACTGGCAGATCCAGGGCTTTCCCAATCAAACTTGGAATAATATCGTCCAGGTCGTACGGAGGATATTTATTACCCCACGCATTGTAGTCCCAGTCTACAATCACCAGGTCACCGTTTTCCCGATGTTTCAGAAAGGCTGGACCGTGATCTCTGCACCATGCATCGTTGGTGGGATGGTGGTAAAAAAATATATTTTGCATCAACGATCCAATGTCTGCCCTGGAGTGGGCATACGTTGATGAAAGAATCACCTCGCGAGCAAATTGCTCCATTTGGGGTCCACTGACGTTGATACAAACTTTCTGATGATCCGCAATCTGCAGGATAAATTCGGAATATGGATGATGGATCGAAGTTAATTTTCCCGGCCATGATTCCTCTTTATGGGGCCAGGACAACCATGTTGCCGCCTGAGGGGCAAATTCAGCCGGAAAAAAATACCCCAGTTCGCGGGGCGTAAAATTATTCAACATCCAGATAACGTTTAGTCAAAGGAGGGTAACTATCAATGCGCCTGTCGCGCAGGAATGGCCAGTGTATCCGAAAATGGTCTGCTTCAGACAAATCTACTTCAACCACTTCGGTTTCTTCAGTTTCATGGGACGCCTGGTAAAGAATGCGTCCCTGGCTATTGGCTACAAAACTACCTCCCCAGAATTTCATCGCGCCATCCTGCTCAAGCCCAACACGATTGACGCTGACAACAGGAATGCCATTGGCCACAGCATGAGATCGCTGTATGATCTGCCATGCCTGAAACTGATCTGCATTCGTCTCCTCATCCTGTGATGTAGCCCAGCCTATCGCTGTGGGGTAAAATAAGACATCTGCACCCATTAAAGCCGTAATCCGACTCGCTTCAGGATACCATTGATCCCAGCAAATTAAAACACCCAATCGACCATATTTTGTGGAAAAAACCTTGTATCCCAAGTCACCGGGGGTAAAATAAAATTTTTCGTAAAAGGATGGATCATCAGGAATGTGCATTTTCCTGTATTTACCTAAATATGAACCATCAGCGTCAATGACGGCCGCTGTATTGTGATATAAACCTTCTGCCCGTTTTTCAAACAATGAAGCAATGATCACGACTGACAATTCTTTGGCCAGTTCTGTCAGCACATAGGTAGATGGGCCCGGCACAGTTTCAGCCAGTCGAAACTGATCATAGTCTTCTACATCGCAGAAGTACAAAGAAGTAAACAATTCCTGGAGACAGATGATGTTGGCTCCTTTGGATGCCGCTTGCCTGATTTCATGCACAGCTTTGTCAAGATTTGCCTGTTTATCCTGACTGCAACTCATTTGAACGAGACCAATTTTTACTTTCGACATATACTCTAACTTTTTTCAATCATACGTAAAATACAAATCAAAACAGTTCTCATCGCCCCTCTTCTTCAAGCCATCGGCTTGACATTTTTATCCATTTTAGCGCGAAATAAACAATTCCCGAAGCAATCATCAAAGAGAAACTCCATTTTTTTTCAGCCATCCATTGTCCGGTCTGCAAAAATTCCTGCCAGCATTGAAACATCCATAGTAAAAGAAAAATGGCAAACAAACCATTCTTTTCCTTTTTCAACACCTTTTTCCAGCTAAATCTCAACTCGGGACCTCTCCAGACTCTGAACGCAGGAATAAAGGCAGGAGTAACTGATGCCCAGGAAAGATAGGTTTCCCCAAATTTTTTTGTCAAAAATTGTTCTTCTGCATACATAATACGTTCATAATACAGTGCGTACAAGAGCGAAAATGAGAACCAAAACCAAAGATCACCGGTCAATATGGCCACGCCCAGCCACATGAAATAGTTTCCAAGGTAGAGCGGATGCCTGACCACACTATAAATACCCGAGGTATTTAGAGTGTCTGCAACCTGTCCCTGTGCGGTATTCCTTCCAGAGGTATTTTTAGGCGTGTATCCCACTGTTAGGATACGGATGAGCAAGCCCGAAAGACTGCAAATGAGGGAGACAAGCTCCAATGCAGAGATTCCATGGGGCAAAAACCATTCGGGGCGTCGAATCACCATGTAAGACATGACCCATGCGGCAACAGGCAATAATAGCAGAGGCAGATGACTTCTGTATCTGAACAAAAAATTCCCCTGTACCTCCCATTCCTGTTGTAATGCCATTCTGAATAAATTTTAAAGTGTAAAACTAAAAAGAAAATTCATGAGATTCATTTTTCGTGGTCTTTCCAGATGCTATTCATGGAATTGACCTGTATCTTCAGGTTCTTTCTGTCTGCATCCTGACAAACGATTGAAGCAGCAGAAAATGGTTTTGTAGGAAAAAAAATATCTGTCATGGCGCATTCTCCTTTCATTCCAAAAATCTCGACAGATGACTGATCCAGCAAAATTTCCCAAACAAATGGACCGTCAGAAGTGACAGGATCACTTTCGTGGCGCGAAGCAAACCCTGGGAAAAAATTGCTTTCACCGGCATTTGACCTGTCTATATAAAAAGTTTTTTTATGGGGATCAAATCCTGCGACAAGTTCCTCTCCCAAGGCATTGGAAAATTGGATCTTTACTTCTGATGCAGGGGATTCTTCGGCAGAAACTAAAATCCGGCTAAGAGTTTGTTGTTTATATAACAAACCATCCGAAGGCACATGGCCTGAATATACAGGTAAGTTTGTTTGATATAGTTGTTCCAATTCTTTCACAGGCATGGTGTATAGCTTGTATTGATTCCCGATTTTATGAAGGGTGAGTTCCCGGGGCAGAGTCATGGCACTTCTCCAGTTTTTTGTAGGTACCTGCTGGGCATATTGCCAGTTGGACATCCAACCCATAGCAAGGGTCCGTCCGTCAGTTATGTTAGACCACGTCACCATGGCATAATTATCCGTACCATAATCCAGCCATTGCTGAGCAGACGGATCAGCTATAAAATTCTTTCCGTCAAAATCACCTACGAAATATGAAGTTCCAGTACCTCCATTGGGCGCGCCTTTTTGAATGCTGGTTATCAGAACCCACTTCTCCTCACCTGTTTTTTCCACTTTTATCGGAAAAAGATCGGGGCACTCCCATAGCCGATGGTCACCGTCAACACCAAATGAAGAAAAAAAGTTCCAATCAGTCAAATTTTTGGAACCGTATATCATCACTTTGTCATAAGCCGCAAGCACCAGAATCCATTGTGCAGAAGGTCTATGCCAGATCACTTTGGGGTCACGAAAATCACGGATGCCGGGATTTTGGATGACAGGATTGTACTGATACTTTTGGAACGTCCTTCCCCTATCGGCAGACCAGGCGACCGACTGAGACTGAAATGTCTGGGTTCCTGTTTTTTCACCCTGAGGATCGTGATGCGTAAAAATAGCAACCATAGGCGGATGTTCAGGCGTGACACTTAACCGGCTGGCGTTCTGATGGTCTATCACGATACTTCCTGAAAATATATATCCAAGAGAATCAGGGTATATGGCGATAGGTAAATGCGACCAATGGATGAGATTACGACTTACAGCATGCCCCCAGTGCATTGGACCCCAAACGGTGGCCTCGGGATAGTATTGATAAAACAAATGGTATTCTCCATCATAAAAAACCAGACCATTCGGGTCATTCATCCAATGTTTTTCGGGCGAAAAATGAAACTGAGGTCGGTGCTGCTCCTCAGTCCAAGTCAAAGTTTTTTGCCCTGCCAGCTCTTGGAATACAGAAAGAATCATCATCAAGAATACGCAACATCCTATTATAGTCTTTCGGGCCGGGAGTAAAAATTGAGTTGTGTTCATATACATGAAATTTTCCGGTGTTTGTGATTAGGCAGAAAAGCAAGCTATAAATTGCAAGTAATCAACTTCGTTTATTCTTTCTGATATAAATACGAAGGGGAGAAACTTCTCCCCTTCATTTTTTCTACCCCACTTTCTGAACCTGAAAAGTCAGATTATTCCATATCGTCGTCATCATATTCTTCCTGCTCTTCATCTGCAATCATATCCAGGTCTTCATCATCATTGAATCCATCATCATCGTCTTCATCGATACCGAGCTCTGCCTCATCCAATTCTTTGATGACATCCAGTTCTGAGAAAATTTTATCCAGATCTTCGTCATCAAGATCGCTGGCTGCCTTTGCTGAAGAAGATTTTTTAATCACCTTTGTAATGATTGTAGGCTTTTTGGGCTCCGCTTTTCGAACAGGTTTGTCCTCATCCGCTTCTTCGAGATCGTCAAATCCCCGGCTTCTGTCTTTTGGAACCTGCACATCTTTCATTTCTGACTGAGTTTTGGCAGTAACGGATTTTGTTGTAGTTGGCACTGCCATCAAACGCTTCTTGTCAATGAGTTCGCCACTCACCACACAGATCCCATAAGATTTGTTGTTGATACGGATCAGGGCATTCTCCAGATCCTGGATATACTTTCTCTGATGATTCGCCATATTATTAAGCATCTCAACCTCGGTCTGGATGGATGAAAAGTCTGTGATATCCTTTGCGAAATCGTCGTTGTTGTTTTCAGTGATATCCTTTAGCTGATCTTTCAGGCTCACATATTGAGACCTGGCTTTCTCAAGTTTCTCCTCAATTAAATCCTTAAACTCCTGAAGATCTTCGTCGCTGTACCTTGTGGTTACAACTGATGGTCCTTGCTTGTCCATAGGCCTGAATTTTCAATTTTCGTGCAATATTAGACGTTAAATGTTATATTACAAAAAAAAGTTCTTTCAAGATGCATTATTTATCCATTCAAATGGTCTGACGGGCAATCCTGAATAACTTGAATAATGTTTTCACAAGATTTGATATCTTTGCGGGCTTATGAGACTGAAGAGCCTGTACATTAAAGGGTTTAAGAGCTTTGCCAATGAAACGATCCTGAATTTCAGCGAGGACGTCATTGGCGTTGTAGGTCCTAATGGTTCGGGAAAGTCAAACATAGTCGATGCCATCCGCTGGGTACTGGGTGAACAAAAAAGTAAAGAGCTCAGACTCGAAGCCATGTCTGATGTCATCTTTAATGGTACGAAAACAAAAAAAGAATCCGCCACAGCAACGGTAGCCCTGACGTTTGAAAACGACAAAGGCATCCTTCCTACGGAATATCAGACAGTCACAATTTCCAGGACACTCTACCGCTCAGGAGATGCCGAGTACAGACTGAATAACGTACCGTGCAGACTCAAGGACATTAATTCACTGTTCATTGACACGGGCATTGGCTCCAATTCCTATGCCATTATAGCTCTCGGAATGGTAGACGACATCCTGTCGGACAAAGATCATTCAAGGAGAAGAATGTTCGAACAAGCCGCCGGTGTATCAAAGTATAAAATTCGAAAAAGAGAAACACTTGCAAAACTAAAAAGCGCAACTGAGGATCTTAACAGAATTGAAGACTTATTGTTTGAAATAGAAGGAAATCTAAAAACACTTGAAAAGCAAGCTCGCAGGACACAGAAATTTCTGGAAATCCGGACCGAATATAAAGACCTCAGCATCAAGCATGCCATTCATTCCATACACCACTTAAAGCAGAAATATAAAGGTATTTCAGAGCAGTTGCTAAAAGATCAGGATACCTACAGGGCAAATGACACTGCGTTGCTTTCATTACAGGCGTTACTGGAAAAAGACAGGAAGGCTAATCTGGACAAAGAAAATGCGCTCACCGATCACCAGAAAAAACTGAATGAACTGGTGTACCAAATCCGGTCGTTTGATATCAGACAAAAGGAAAAGCAGGAACTGGAACGGCAAATGTTTGATATCGAGAAAAACAGCGCCATCCTCAGGAATTCGATTGAAAACGACCAGCGTGAAATTGGGAGGACGGCAGATTTATTGTCCACGCGCCAGAAAGATTTCGAACAGGTACAAAAAGAATTGGATGGCATGTCTCTTTCCTACAAGGCTCGCGAAAAGGAGTTACTTGCATTGCAGGAAAGTGAAGATGCAAGGCTTCAGCGTATTGCATTGCTGGAGTCTGAAAGAGACCAGTTACAGGAAGAGCTGAATCAGGTACTTCGGGGTATTGACTCCCGGCAAAATGAATTCAATCTCCTAAAAGGGATGATTGATAATTTTGAAGGATTCCCGGAATCTATTCGATACTTGCACGATCACTGGAAAAAAGAACTCACAATCCTTTCAGATGTGCTAGATGTTCAGGAACCCTACAAGGCAGCCATAGAGTTGTTTTTAGAGCAGTACCTGAATTACTTTGTGGTGGATAATGCCCGCGAAGCCATGCAGGGAATACAATTGCTCCGACAATCTCAGAAAGGTAAGGCAAACTTTTTCCTGTTGGACAAAGTACCTGCAGTAAATGCTACCAGACAAGGGTGGGAAGGTCTGATTCCGGCATCGCAGGTAGTCCAGACATCTGACGAGATCAGACGCCTCACTGATTTTTTACTGGAAAATGTCTTCGTTCTGGAAGGAGATGAGTCTGACCTTTCAAAATCAGAGTGGGAAAATCTCACCTTGATTTCAGCTTCCGGAACCATTTTGCAGCAGGGATTTACCTTATCAGGTGGGTCGGTGGGTCTGTTTGAGGGAAAAAAAGTGGGAAGAAAAAAACAACTGGAAAAACTCGCTGCGATTTTGGAAAAGGAGCAGCAAAATAAAACGTCGCTATCCCAAAGGCTGGCCACTGCAAAAAATGATATTGCGACCCAAAAATCGGCCAATCATCAATCTACTATTGAAAAGGTAAAAAAGGATTTGCAACTGGCAGACCAGGAAAGGATTCGATTGCAGCACAAACTGGACTCCTATCTTCAGGTAAAAGAAGAGGCAGATGTCAAGCAAAAAGGGCTTCAGAAACAAATTCAGGAATATGAGACCAAGCTGTCTTTGTCAGAGCAACAATTGAAAAACCTGAAACACAAAATTGATTTGCTGGATCAGGCAGGAGATGGTAAAGGAACAGACATGGATGAGATTGGTGAAAGAATGTCTGCATCATCCGAAAAATTCAATCAGGATAACATTGCACTGATCAGGCAACAAAACCTGATTGCTAATTTTGTAAAAGACAAGGAATTCAGGGATGTGAAAATTTCTGAATTGACGTTTAAAATAGAAAGTGACAAACAAAAAGTTCTCTCAGAAGACCGCGAAAGAATAGACATTGAAGACCAGTTGATCAAACTGGAAAAGGAACTGGTTGGTCTTTACGCCGAGAAAAAAACTTTTCAGTCTACCCTGAGTGAGGCTGAACAGGAATTTTTAAAAGCCAGAAATAAGATTTCCGGTTTGGAGGAAGACATTCGGACTCTGACTAAAACGCAGTCCCAGTTACAGCATACAATTCAGATTTTAAAGGACCAGTTTACGGAGCAAAAGTTCCAGATACAGGCGGTAGGAGAGCGATTGCGCATCGAATTTCAGATTTCTGTCAATGAAATTATAAATCAGGAACCAGATTTCAGCATAGACTACGAAACCATCTCTGAAGAACTGGAACGTATGAAGACACGAATGCAATCGTATGGTGATGTAAACCCACTTGCATTGGAAGCCTACAATGAAATGAAGGGCAGGTACGACACGATGCAGTCTCAGCGAAAAGATATACTGGAAGCCAAAGATAGCCTGATGGATACCATCCGGCAGATAGAAGATACGGCAACGGGGCAATTTATGGATTCCTTCCAGAGAATCCGGGAAAATTTCATCAATGTCTTCCGCTCATTGTTTACAGAAGATGATACCTGCGATCTGATTCTGCTTGATGAAAGTCAGCCACTGGAATCAGATATCGAAATCATCGCGAAACCGAAAGGCAAGAAACCAAAATCCCTCTCACAGCTCTCAGGTGGCGAAAAGACGCTCACAGCAACAGCATTATTGTTTGCGTTGTACCTGCTTAAACCGGCGCCATTCTGCATTTTTGATGAGGTGGATGCGCCTCTGGACGATGCAAACATTCAAAAGTTTAACCGCATTATCCGAAAATTCAGCAAAGACTCACAGTTTATCATTGTGACGCATAACAAATCCACCATGGCCGAAGTAAATGTACTTTATGGAGTTTACATGGTAGAACCAGGAGTATCTGCCGTGAGCCCTGTCGACTTTCGATCACTGAAGCACGATCCGGTGATGACAGCCCTGTCTTAAAGATGACTGTTTATTGAATTTTTTAGCCCACATATACCTGTCTTTTCAACATCCGGCAATTCTGGCAGGAAACTTCATGGCAGATTTTTGCACCACCAAAGACACAGCCGGACTGCCCGCAGAGATTCAGCAGGGTATTCTGATTCATCGGGAAATCGACAGATTTACTGATTCACATCCATCTGTTAAAAACTCCATTCGGCTTTTTCGCCCTTCCCAGAGAAAATATAGTCCAGTAGTTGTAGACATTGCATATGATTATTTTCTAACGCAGCACTGGAAACAATTTCACCATGAAGAAATTCAGGACTTTGCGGACAGAACATACTCTATTTTAGACAATTATAAACATCATTTTCCAGAAAAGCTTCAGCTGATTCTACCCAGAATGATTGATGACAATTTTTTACTGAGTTGTGAAAATGAGTCCAGAATGCGTAAAACATTTGAGCGCGTTAGCAAAAGAGCGACTTTTGAAAATGCATTTCACCAGGCTTTTGATGATCTGCAAATAATAGAAGCAGAACTCTGTGGGCATTTTCACTTGTTTTTTCCTGAACTCATTACTGCAGTTGGATGTTTCTTCAATATGCAACAAGAAAAGGTATGCTCCGCCAATTCGGACTGATTGGATTTCCATTGTCTCATTCATTTTCTCCGGGCTATTTTTCGGATAAATTTACTGCTGGACGAATTCATGCAGAATATAAAGCATATCCTCTGGCTTCACTCGATGAATTCCCGGATTTGCTTGAGAGAGTGAAGCCACAAGGGTTGAATGTCACCATTCCTTATAAAGAAAAAATTCTTGGCTATTTGCATTCACTGGACGAAACTGCGGCTGCAATTGGAGCTGTGAATACGATCAGAATTACAAATAATCGACTTACAGGATTCAATACAGATGCACCGGCATTCCAGCAAACCTTAAGAATTTGGATCGGTGAGCCTCAAAAAATACGTGGCGCCCTCGTTTTAGGTTCTGGAGGTGCCTCCTTGGCTGTCAGGTACGCACTGCACAAAGAAGGTATTCCCTTTCTTGTAGTCAGCAGATCCCGAAAGGGAGACTTGAGTTATTCTGACATAGACAAAAACATTCTAACGCAAAACAATCTGATTATCAACACTACTCCCTTGGGCATGGCCCCTGAAATCGCAGCGTGCCCTCCCCTGCCCTATGATGCTCTGGATGAAAATAATTTTTTATACGACCTCATCTACAATCCGGAAAAAACTCTATTTTTGACCGAAGGATTGAGAAGAGGCGCCTGCATTAAAAACGGAAAGGACATGCTTCTTTTACAGGCAGAACTAGCCTGGCAAATCTGGAACCAACCTGTAATGTAACCTCTATGAGTGACCCCGACCCTACGTACCACCTTGATTTTTCCAACACGGAAATAGCCTTTTCCCATAAATCCGATAAAGAACTCAAGAAAACTGCCTGGCTTTTTGGCTTAATGAACAATAATACTCTTGTCAGGATTTTTTCTAAGTTCGGTTTGTTTGCAATACGTTTCCGACTCCCGTTTACAGAGATGATTGTGAGAAATACGATTTTCCCTCAGTTTTGTGGCGGAGAATCTTTGCTTGACAGCCAGCAGGTGATTGATAAATTATACGAATCAGACACGTTGACTGTACTGGATTATGGCGCTGAGGGAAAGTCGGATGAGGATGATCTTGATGCTGCAATGGAAGAAACCCTTCGGGCAATCGAAATGGCAGCTTCCAACAACTCAGTACCTGTGGTAAGCACAAAAATCACCGGACTTGTAGACAATCAGATTCTTGAAAAAATGCATACCGGGGAGATCCTGACGGATGGAGAAAAACGAAAATTTCAACATCTGACAGAACGTGTCGACGAGATTTGTACGCGAGCCAATGAACTTGGAATTAGTGTGTTTGTAGACGCAGAAGAAAGCTGGATGCAGGACCCTATTGATGAGCTCGTATTGCAGATGATGGTAAAATATAACCGTGATCGGGCTGTGGTATACAATACGTATCAGTTGTATCTGACGTGCAAGCTGGAACACTTGAAACGAGATCATCAAAGGTGCATGGAACATCATGTCATTTTCGGGGCAAAAATGGTTCGTGGAGCATATATGGACAAAGAAAGAGAACGGGCCAGGGAACTGGGAATTCCTTCTCCAATCCAACCTGATAAGGCTTCGACAGACAGTGATTATAATCTGGCTCTGACTTATTGCATTGATCATTTCGAAACCATTTCTTCATGCTGTGCTTCACACAATGCCGAAAGCAACCTTCTTCAGGCAAAGCTTGTGCATGAAAAAGATATAGAACACAACCATCCGCACATCAACTTCTGCCAGCTTTACGGCATGAGTGACAATATTACCTTCAACCTGGCAAGTGCAGGATACAACGCAGCAAAATATGTGGTTTACGGCCCTATTAGGGAGGTGATTCCCTATTTGATCCGACGCACTGAAGAAAACACCTCTGTCACTGGGGAAATGAGCAGAGAGCTGGCTCTGGTGCATAAAGAAATGAAACGAAGGGAACTCAACTGAGAATTCAGCTGAAAAATCAGTACCCAAACCCTTTTACATCCTGACTTTTCTTTGCTTCAGGGTCGTACTTCACCATCAGGTTAATCCATAATGACCTGGACATGCGTAAAAAGAAGAAATATGTGAGTGCAGCCACAACCAGCAATACACCCATGGATGCATTCAGGCTCATGTCCAGAAAAATCAAACAGGTACCCATGATTGCCAGAAAGAAAAAACCACTGAGTATATACGATAAGAACATCGCCCCATAGTAAAATCCTGGCTCCGGCTCATATTTCTGATGACACACTGGACACATTTCCGGCATATTGACGGGCTTACTCCAGTCAAAAGGCTGCAAAAATAAATCTCCCTCCTGACACCTTGGGCATTTTTTCATCCATGCATTCAGTATAAAATTCCTTTTAGACATATTTCTTTATGAATTCATATTTTTCTGAGCAAGTTCTTCTGCCGCAAACAGAACTTCATTTTTCATCTTTTCCTTATACTGCACCAATTTTTCCAGGATTTGTTCTTCAGCGCTTCCAAGAATACTTATGGCGAGAATGCCGGCGTTTTTAGCTCCATTCAGTGCAACCGTTGCCACAGGAACTCCTCCGGGCATTTGTAAAATGGAAAGTATGGAGTCCCACCCGTCAACCGAATTGGATGATTTTACGGGAACACCAATCACAGGTAGCGGACTGAGTGAAGCCACCATACCCGGCAAATGAGCAGCCCCTCCTGCACCGGCAATAATCACACGTATCCCTCTCAAGTGTGCATTTTTAGCAAATTCAAACATTCGTTCGGGTGTGCGGTGAGCCGAGACAATATTGATTTCGTAAGGAATGTCAAAATGAGTCAGGATATCAGCGGCGTGCTGCATCACCGGCAGATCGGAGCCGGAGCCCATGATAATGCTTACAACAGGTGGTCTCATATTCAGGTGATCACTTTTAGTTTTGATTGAATAAACCGGGCCTTGGATACGGCCTCCTCCAGGTGATCGCCCAGAATCGTCACGTGGCCCATTTTACGAAAAGGCTTAGTCATTTTTTTTCCGTAGAGATGTGGAAATACCCCAGGAAGAGAAAGAGCTTCTTCCAGTCCGCTGTATCGAGCCACACCTTCATGACCATCCTCCCCCAGCAGGTTGATCATGACTGCCGGGCTCCTGAGCACCGGGTTGGTCAAAGGCAGGCCTAAAATTGCGCGCAAATGCATTTCATATTGAGACACATCACAGGCTTCAATGGTGTGATGTCCTGAATTGTGCGGACGTGGAGCCACCTCATTGATCAGGATTGCTCCTTGTTTGTCCACAAACATTTCAACAGCAAGTAAACCTACGATATTCAGTGAATCCGCCAGTTTCTTTGCCATGAAGCATGCCGTTTGCTCCTGATTATGGTCTAAAGAGGAGGGCGTAAAAACAAACTCCACCAGATTGGCAGTTGGGTGAAACTGCATCTCCACCACGGGAAATGTCACCATAGTACCGGCAGCATCCCTGGCCACAATGACCGCAATTTCCTTATCAAGCTCTACATGGTCTTCCACAAGGCATGGCACATCCAACAATTCTTCTAAATCTTGTATACTTCGGACAACAACCACGCCCTTACCGTCATACCCATCCTTACGGCTTTTCTGAACAAATGGGAAGCTCAAATTGCCACTGGCAACCGAATTTCGAACCTCACTGGCGTCCCGAAACAACTGAAACGGAGATGAAAGCAATCCCAAGTGCTGGTAAAATTCCTTTTGCAGGCCTTTATCGCGGATGATGCGCATTGCTGCAGGAGATGGGTAAACCTGAACCCCTTCGCCTTCCAGCGTTTCGAGAGCCTCCACTGAAACATTTTCGATTTCTATCGTGACAATATCCCTTGTCCTCCCAAAAGCAACCACTTCATCAAAATGTGTGATGGAACCTTCAAACAACTGAGAACATACAGCAGAAGCCGGACAACGGACATCAGACTCCATAATCGCCAGGTCTAAACCAAAGCGACTGCCTGTCTGACACAACATTTTTCCCAGCTGTCCCCCGCCTAGGATTCCGACTTTTTGATGCAACTGACTAGCCATATATTCTGTAAGATGTGCAAAGTTAGCCCAAATCCACGAAATATGTATATGGGGTAATATGACCCTTACATCATACACAAGGGGATTTAGGAATTCTGTAATACTTCATGGTAAATTTGGGCATACTTTTGGGCCGAAACATGCCACGAAAAGTCAAGCGACATCGCCCTTTCTATACATTGAAGACGAAAATCATCGTTCTGAACCATTTCCATGGCTCTCCATAAGGCATGCATAATCTGATCAAATTCCATTTCATCAAATCGAATGCCCACTCCTCCCGGCTGTGTAATATCCAGTACACTGTCATGTAAGCCACCTGTATTTCTTACAATTGGCAACGTGACATACCGCATGGCAAACATCTGATTTAATCCGCAAGGCTCCACTCGCGAAGGCATCAGGAGAAAATCAGAGGATGCATATATCTTATGAGATAGTGTTTCATTGTACGTAAGCATAGAGGCCACATAGCCAGGATATCGCTCTGTCACTTTATGAATTGCAGCTTCTACTCCTTTATCCCCGGTCCCGAGGATAACAAACGTGGCATTTAGATGATGCGAAAGCCAGGTGTCTATAACTCCGGCAATCATTTCAGCACCTTTCTCATGAACAAGCCTTCCAATAAAGCTGACCAAGGGTAAATGAGGGTGTAATCCGGCTGCAGCACAAAGTTTTGATTTATTGGCCGATTTATATGCAGCTGCATCTCCTTCAAAATGCACATCTATCATCGGATCAGTAGCTGGATTCCACACTTCACTGTCAATTCCATTGAGGATTCCAGTACATTTCCATGATTCAGCCTGAAACAGTGACTCAAGTCCGAAGGAATGGTACATCAGTTCCCTCATGTAGTTGGGTGATACTGTGGTTACTTTCCAGGCACACCGCACAGCACATGCTAAGGGATTGATCATATGATTCCAGTCCAACAAACCACTTTTCCAGTTGTCAAAATGCGGCAGCAGATATTGTCTTGCCCAAATGAATGCCCCCTGATACCGTTCATTGTGAATTGTAAAAACCGTAGGAACAGCTGCCAGCGATTGAAACTCATAGGCGTATTTTAAAAAAAAGGGAACCAGTCCAGTATGATGATCATGACAATGGATTACATCCGGCTTCATTTCCCCATCCCTGATCCACGTGAGGAATGCGCGCTGAAAGGCAATATAACGCTCAACCTCATCCCCAAAAAAGACACCGTCCTTCCCTGCGTACACACCAAACCGGTCAAATTTTGTCGGAATCTGAATGGTGTAAAATGGAAAACCTGTCGGATCCCCCTCAAAACGCCTCACTTCAAAATATAGGTATTCCTGCCCTAAGTGAAAATATCCCTGATGCACAATTCGGTATGCCTTCCCATCATACCATGGCATTTCATAAGCCGGAATCACGACAGAGGCCATTACTCCCGCCTGATTCAGATACTTTGGCAAGGAGCCAACTACGTCCGCCAGTCCCCCCACTTTGGCCATTGGATAGCATTCAGCGCTGATATGTACTACATGCATCATTTGTCAATTATTGATTAAATATACACCAATCTCTCCTGATCCGCAACATAGTTGATGAAAAGCTTACAGGCATAGCTGGAATGAATCAGAACAGATCATGTATTTTTACAGTACAAAACAACCATGATGTCATACAAAAATGCGCTCTGTACAGGTTTATTTGCCCTGCTCATTTGTTCAACTTCTGCTCAAACGATTAAAGCAGATACAATGAAGGCACTGGTGAATTCAGGAAGTCTGATTCGATTGCCTAATTTTCCTTCAACCCACGTCGAAAACAGGACGATCGATCTTTGGTTACCCGATCATTTCAACAGCAATGAACCGCATAATGTACTATATATGCACGATGGTCAAATGTTGTTTGACTCCTCCTCCACATGGAATCACCAATCGTGGGATGTCCATAAAACGATTCAAAGTCTCATCGATCAAGGAAAAATCGGACAATTGGTGGTTGTCGGAATCTGGAATAGTAATACCCACCGGCATGAGGAATATTTCCCTGAAGAGGTCTGGTACCGGATTGATCAGTCAAAAAAAGACTCTCTATTATCAAAAATGCAACTCTTGCTTCCCGGCTTCCGTACCTTTGCACCTTCATCAGACGATTATCTGAAGTTTGTCACGCAGGAAGTCATGCCCTATTTGCAGAAAAACTTTGGTCTAACCTCTATGAAGGAAAACACATATATTGCCGGTAGCAGCATGGGCGGATTGATTTCGTGGTACGCACTTTGTAAATATCCTGAACTTTTTGGTGGTGCGGCATGTATTTCTACTCATTGGCCGGGTGTATTTCCCGTGTTATTGTTTGATAGTAATGGGGGAATTTTACCGGATCAACACACATTGAATCCTGTACCGCCTGCTCTGATTAGATGGATGATAGACCACTTACCCACTTCCGGAGGTCACAAATTGTATTTTGATTGTGGAGACCAGACTCTTGATGCGTTATACCCGGTGTGGCAGCACCAAGTAGACGCTGCGCTTACGAAGAGAGCATTTGACACAAGAAACTGGAAAACAGCTTATTATCCCGGAACAGACCACAGCGAAAAAGCCTGGAAAGAAAGATTTGATCAAATAGTTTTATTTCTGTGCGGCATCAAGTGATGTTATGAAAATAAAACTAGGCAGTTAATATAAACAAAAAAGGGGTAGAAAATCTACCCCTTTTTTTGCCTTAGGTGCTTCCAGCAACTTAAAGAACTGATCGAGTTTAGGAAGAACGATGATCTCTGTTCTTCTGTTTTCAGCTCTTCCTTTAGAGGACGAGTTGCTTGCTTTAGGAGCATATTCTGAACGACCTCCAGCAGTCATTCTGGAAGGATCAACTTTATACTTTGATTGAAGAGTTCTGACGACTGCAGTCGCTCTTTTTGCGCTCAAATCCCAGTTGTCAGTGACACACTCACCTCCCATTGGCACATTATCTGTATGTCCTTCTACGAGGATATCGAGTTCTTTCTGGTCATTCAGAATGCCTGCAATCTTTGCAAGAACTTTCTCTGCACTATTGTTAATGTATGCAGATCCTGTCTTAAAGAGCATATTGTCAGAAAGTGAAATATAAACAACACCCTTTTTCACTTCAATGCTCACATCCTGGTCATTAAAGTCAGATAATGAACGCTTGAGGTTCATTGCAAGCGCCAGATTCACAGAATCCTTGTACTGCATTGACTTCGTGAGATCCTTGATATACTGACTCTGCTGTGAAATCGCATCCAACGATTTTTTGATTGACTCAGCACCAGCTTTGTTGATGACTGAAGCAGTGTTCAACTGGTCCAGTAAAGTATTCTGGCTTGACTTCAGGATCGCAATTTGATCTTCCAATGATTTGATTTTCATGTTTGCAGCTGCCAAATCATCGGTACACTTTTTAGAGTCTGCCTTACATTTGTCCAACTGGCGTGTTAATTCAAGAATTTGGGCTTCGAGGTCTTTATTTCTTTCCTCACACCTTGCCAGCAGATTTTTGTGGGCATCAAGTGCTGCCTGTACTTCGTTGAATTTCTTTTTACTAACACAGCCTGATGCCATGATCAAAGCTACGAAAAGAAATGTGGATAACTTCAGGTATCTCATGTTCTTATTTTAATAGGTTTAAAAAATAACTGCAAAGAAACGTATTCTTTTTCAAAAGAGTACAATTTTTATGCCATTGAATTCAAGTCAGACATAAATTTTACCAGATAATAACCGATTTTTTCATACTTTTTAGTGAAAGTTGAAGAAATCCTTCAACATTACAGTAATTTCGCACATCAAAATATAAAGCCATGCTGAAAAACAAAAATTTACTATTACTTACCTTTCTGATCATCGCATCTGTTTGTAGTACCGGTTTCGCTCAAAAAAAGGCAAGCCCTTATGATTTTGGGAAGATGTGGACTTTTGAAAATCCACCAAAGGAATGGTTAAAACAGACGTACGACATGGACGTCAAGGATGAATGGTTTGATTACGTCAGAAAATCATCTTTGCGATTTGCCACCTGGTGCAGCGCATCCTTCATTTCACCTAATGGACTCATCATGACAAATCACCATTGTTCAAGGGATGTGGTCACTTCACTGCAAAAAGAAGGTGAAAACTTCGATAAACAAGGATTTTATGCCCCTACCCTGGCAGACGAGCGAAAAGCAGAGGGCCTGTTTGTAGAACAAATGATTCAGGCTGAAGATATTACTGCACTTATAAAAAAGAAAACCAAAGGTGCCAAGGATAGTGCCGAAGAACTGGCGCTGCGCAAAACAGCGTTTGAGGAAATCGAAAAAATGTACAAGGAAAAAGATGGCTGGCAAGGTCTACGGACACAGATAGTCACCTTTTATAGTGGTGGGAAATTTTCTATCTATGGGTACAAAAGGTACAGCGATATCCGCCTGGTGTGGATTCCTGAACTTGATCTTGGATTTTTTGGAGGCGACCCCGACAATTTTACTTACCCAAGGTATAATCTCGATGCCACATTCTGGAGAGCCTATGATGAAAATGGAAATCCACTGAACACCTCTGCCAACTATCTGAAATTCAACAAAAATGGAGCTGCAGAAGGTGAGCCGGTCTTCGTGGTAGGGAATCCGGGCCGCACAGAACGATATCGTACTGTGTCACAGCTGACCTATGACCGAGACTATCGATACCCAATGCAATACAAATTTCTGAAAAATAGAAACGATGTCATGGTAAAAAAGTACGATGTCATCAAAAATGATCCAACAAAAGAGAGGGAAGCACAAGAGTTGTTGAATGAAATTGCCGGAGTCGCAAATTCAATGAAGGCATTTGGTGGGATCGCGAAAGGACTGAAGGATGATGCACTCTTTGGTCGAAAAGTAGAAATGGAAAATTATATCAGGTCCAAATCTCCCGGCATCACTTACTGGGACGACCTGTCAAAATTTATGCAGGACCTGAGCCCTCATGGTTGGGCCATAACTCACTTATCTCCTAGCCCAATGAGGGGTGATGGTTGCATGCTGATGCACGATCTGGTAAACTATCAGGACCTGATGGCCAGTGGAGCCTCCAGTGATAAGACTGACAAATTGAAGGCATCGATCCTCGCTAGAGCATCGACATTTGAAAGCGAAGAACAAAAGCAACTATTTTCCCTATGGTTGACTGAATTGAGCGAAGACATATATCCTGGCGACATGACGCTACAAAAAGTGATGGGTAATAAGTCTGTTGTTGAATTTGTTAGCCATATTCTAAAAAAGACAAGGTTTAGCGACCGCGAAAAAACTGAAAAATGGCTGGAAAAAGGCAAAGACCTCGCATCTGACGACGATGAATTATTGGTAGCCGCAAGAATCATTGTGTCTCGGTTCAGAGAGGCAAGTCAGAAGTTCCAAAGCACTGGTCCAAATCGACAGCAACTCGAAGCAAGCATTGCCAATCAGGTATTCAATGTATACGGCGATCAACTTCCTCCCGATGCCACTTTTACACTTCGTATTTCAGATGGCATCATTCAGGGGTACGACTACAATGGAACCACCGCACCAGCAAATACAACATATTTCGGTCTATACGACAGATTTTATTCGAACAAACAAAAGTTCCCCTGGTCCTTGCCTCAACGCTGGCAAAATCCAGAGATGGAATTATTGAAATCTCCTTTTAATACTGTCTCAACAAACGACATTATTGGAGGAAATTCAGGAAGTCCGCTCATCAACCAGAGACGGGAAGCTGTAGGTTTGATTTTCGATGGAAATATTGAGTCACTACCCGGCAACTTCATTTTTGATGAAGAAGTAAACAGAACAGTATCAGTGCATGCAGGAGGTATTTACGCGGCGCTTAAATATGTGTATCAAGCGGACAGAATAGTCCAGGAAATAGAATAAGCAACTTTGTTGTTTTAAACGATTCAAACCGGGGGTGAGACTTCAACACATTCATCAGAAGGTAGTTGTCTGGCAAAGCAGTATTTTCCAGACAACTACCACCCTGGTTGACGCAGGAAATGCGATCATTTTAGTTGATCCTAACTGGTTACCGGATGAAATCGCAGAAATTCAGCAGTGGATTTCCACCAAACATCGTGGAAAAGAAATCTTTCTTCTCATCACTCATTCTGACTTCGACCACATTATAGGTTGCGGGGCCTTTCCTGAGGCAAAAATAATAGCTTCAAAAGGAGTTCACCAACGGGAAGACAAGGAAAAAAAACTACAGGAAATTGCTGAATTTGACGCTCAGAACTATATTCAAAGACCTTACCCAATCACATACCCCTTCGTTGATTTCATCATTCGGGAGGATGGGTTTTCTATGACCATTGGTCAGTTGGAAGTACTCTTTTATTTGGCACCCGGCCATGTTTCAGACTCTATCCTATGTGTGATTCCGGCACTTCAATCGACAGTTTTCGATGACAGACACGGGCTTTGGATTACCGGAGATTATTTCAGCGATATAGAAATACCCTGGATTGATGATGATCTGACATCTTATATCAGTACTGTGGATAAATCACTAAAAATCCTTCAATCGTATCCTGAAATCAGCACCTTAATACCCGGCCACGGCAAACCTGCCAGCAACAGGGATGAAATTTTTCTCCGCATGCAAAGGGACAAAGAGTACCTGCAAATTCTGGAAAAAATGATGGAATGTAAAACAGAAATTTTGGGTCAATCTCAAATAGAGGAACAACTCAAGGCATACGCCTTTCCCAATCAAATGATTGCAATACACCGACACAACCTAAAAAAAATATTCAAGACGAAATCAGAGATCAGAGAAACTTGATTTTCCTCATCCTTAGGCTAAGTGGTGTGACTTCCAGATACTCATCGTCGCGGATATATTCCATAGCCTCTTCGAGCGAAAAAAGAATTTTTGGTGCAATCTTGACGTTATCATCAGAGCCTGAGGCTCTCATGTTGGTAAGTTTTTTACCTTTTATCACATTGATTTCCAGATCATTATCTCTATTGTGTTCCCCAATCACCTGACCGACATACACCTGTTCTCCCGGATCGATAAAAAACCGACCGCGATCTTGGAGTCTGTCAATGGCAAAGGGCAAAGACTGGCCTTGCTCCATCGACACGAGAGACCCTTTTAATCTTGTTGGCAAATCGCCTTTGTGGGGTTCATAAGCGTGGAATCGATGCGTCATCACCGCTTCACCCGCTGTGGCTGTCAGAATAAAATTACGAAGACCTATAATTCCTCTGGATGGAATAGCAAATTCAAGGTGTTGTAAATCACCCTTAGGCTCCATGACTTTCAGGATGCCCTTTCTTTGCGTTACCAGCTCTATCACCTTGCCTGAGGAAACCTCTGGTACATCGATGACCAGTATTTCGACAGGTTCACACTTCACACCGTCAATTTCTCTTATGATGACCTGCGGCTTACCTACCTGTAATTCATAGCCTTCTCTTCTCATGGTTTCAATCAATACACTCAGGTGAAGTACTCCACGGCCGAAGACATTAAATTTATCTTCTGTTTCTCCATCCTCCACCCGCAATGCCAGATTTTTTTCAAGTTCCTTATACAAGCGGTCTCTCAGGTGCCGGGAAGTAACGAATTTTCCTTCCTTTCCAAAAAACGGTGACGTATTGATTGTAAACAACATACTCATAGTAGGTTCATCTACCTCAATGCGTGGCAAGGGCTCAGGGACATTGATATCTACGATAGAATCACCGATTTCAAAATCTTCCACACCTACGATAGCACATAAATCACCACTTCTTACAGAAGATACCTTCGCCTTACCAAGGCCTTCAAATACAAAAAGTTCCTTGATTCGGACCTTTTTCATCGAACCATCCTTCTTGCATAAAAAGTAGTCCTTATTTTCTTCCAAGTCTCCTCTAAAAACCCTGCCTATGGCCAATCTGCCCTGAAAGGCATTGTAATCCAGTGATGTAATTCCCATCTGCACAGCCCCCTCTCTATATGGCGCTTCTGGAATAACATCGACAACGGCCTGCAGCAGAGGCTGAATATCTTGTGTACGGAGAGTATGATCAAAACTCATCCAACCATCCCGACTGGAACCAAACAATGTCACAAAATCGAGCTGATCTTCGGTGGCCCCGAGGTTGTACATCAAATCAAATACATCACTTTGTACCTCCTCAGGCCTGCAATTTTCTTTATCTACCTTGTTAATGACCACAATAGGTTTTAGCCCCATTTCAATGGCCTTGTTTAACACAAACCGTGTTTGCGGCATGGGACCTTCAAACGCATCCACTAGCAGCAAGACTCCATCGGCCAGGTTAAGTACCCGCTCCACTTCACCACCAAAATCTGCGTGACCTGGCGTGTCTATGATATTTATTTTGACACCTGCAAACTGTACGGATACGTTCTTTGAAAGAATTGTGATTCCTCGTTCCCGCTCCAGGTCATTGTTGTCAAGAATCAATTCACCGGTATCTTTCCGCTGGTCAAGTGCCTTGCACTCATGGATGATTTTATCGACCAGTGTTGTTTTCCCATGATCTACGTGGGCAATGATAGCGATATTTCTAATTGGTTGCATGAATTTATGTTTAGTAGATAGCCTGTAACTGGCTTGAAAATGAAAGATTATTTAAAATCCTCCCGTTTGATTGTAATTCTTCGTCCGCGGTATTTTAGAACCTTTCCGCTTTCCAGCATACGTGAAAATTTCTTATCAATCTCCACAAGGCAATGCCTTTTCTGAATGTCAATATTCCCGATCTGCTTTTTAGTCAAACCAGCGTATCCAGCAACGATATCTATTAATATGCCAGGGTGGATATTATCGATTTTACCTATATTAATAAAATAGGTATCCATGTGTGGATTGGCGGGGCTTTTTCGACCAATGGTTTTGACATCTCGACTGCGCTCATCCCTCCCACGGTATTCGTCCCTGAATTTACCATCTGGCTTACGGCCCTTGTCATCTCTGCGATCCTGATGGAGGGAAATGTTCAGGTCGTCCTTTTCAACTTTTTTGTAAAGTTTATTAAATTCAAGGGCAAGCATTTTTTCAACAAGATCCTGGGTTGAAAGTCCTTCAAAAGCCTGCATTGCCTTAGAAATCACCTCATCAGTCAATTCTATTGTGTCAGTATGCAACACTTTTTCGGACCATTTTTCAAGCTTCTTGTTATACATCTGAGATTGAAGAGGCACTTTGATATGCTTGATATCAATACCGAGATTTCGCTCAAAAAATCGAATCCTACCGATGTCCTGAGGTGTCACTATCGCAAGCGAAGTTCCTTTTTTTCCGGCACGTGCTGTTCGTCCGCTGCGGTGCGTGTAGTATTCCGGGTTTTCAGGCAATGAGTAATGAACCACGTGCGTTAGGGAATCCACATCAATACCCCTGGCCGCGACATCAGTTGCCACCAGAATGGACGTCATTTTGCTTCGAAACTTAGCCATCACCGCATCACGCTGGGCTTGCGACATATCTCCGTGCAAAGGTTCTGCCCTGTACCCTTCTTTTTCAAGATATTCGGCGAGCTCCTGTGTGTCCATCTTGGTTTTACAAAAAATCACACCATAAAAATCGGTCAGGTAATCAAGTACTCTTTTTAAGGCAGCTTCTTTATCAGATCTTGCAACATAGATGTATTTATGATCAATATTTTCATTTGTCCGGCTGTCGGGCTGAATCCGCACCTCCAATGGCGATTCCATATATGTAGTAGTGATCTTACGGATATATGGAGGCATGGTAGCAGAAAACAACCAGAGGTTTTTATCGTCGGGTGTATATTCCAGAATTTTATCGATATCTTCCTGAAAACCCATATTGAGCATTTCGTCTGCTTCGTCAAGAACCAAAAATTCAAGCTCGTCCAGATGCACTGCTTTACGGTCGATCAGATCCTGTAATCTGCCCGGTGTAGCAACCAGAATATGTGGTTTTTGCTTTTTGAGTTCACGAATTTGTGCTGTAATAGGCGTCCCTCCATAAACAACCTGAGTCCTAAGTCCAGTCCGATACTTGCCAAAAGTATCAAGTTCTTTGGCAATTTGCTGGGCCAATTCACGTGTTGGTGCAAGAATGAGGGCAAACAATCGTGCTGAT
>JAJTEZ010000173.1:0-10317 GCA_021298335.1 Saprospiraceae bacterium
CCCGGGACGCTTCGATCGAAGAGTAGTCATCAATCTGCCCGATAAAGCAGGTAGAGAAGCCATCCTCAAAGTACACACCCGACAGGTTCCACTGGATGTCGGGACAAATCTGGGCGAAATCAGCGCAATGACACCCGGTTTTTCCGGCGCAGATATCAAAAATCTCGTCAATGAGGCAGCTCTCAATGCCGCGAAAAAAGCCCGGCCACATGTGACACTGCCTGATTTTACCGATGCTCTGGAGAAAATTGTCCTGGGTCCTGAACGACCGCTACTGCTGAGCCAGGATGACAGACGACGTATCGCATACCATGAAAGCGGGCACGCCATCCTCGGACTGGTTGTGCCAGGAGCCGATCCTGTACATCGCGTAAGTATCGTGCCTCGGGGAATGAGCCTTGGTGTCACATACCAGCGTCCCGATACCGACAGATACAATTATTCAGAAACCTACCTCCAGGGAAGAATCATAGGCATCCTGGGCGGCCGGGCAGCAGAAGAACTTGTCTATGGCGATAAAACCACCGGGGCAGAAAATGATATCCAACAGGCCACCGCCATCGCGAGAAATATGGTGGGCCGGTGGGGAATGAGCCCCAGGCTGGGCATGCAGGAGTTGTCACCGCGCCAGAATCCCTTCCTTCAACGCGAAGCAGATCCGTTCATAAACCAAAAGCCTTTTAGCGAGAAAACAGCCCAGACCATCGACGAGGAAGTACAGCGAATCATTACCGAATCCTACGAAAAAGCCATCACATTGCTCAAACAATACCGCATACCACTGGATGAAATGGCAGAATCCCTTCTGAAAAATGAAACGCTGGACGAAAAGGATATTGAACGTTGGAAACCTGAATAAAAATCATAAAGTATAATGTTCAGATATTGAATATTATATGTATAAATATTTATTTTATATTTTTAAAATCTAAGCATTTCCAAATTTCTTCAATACTGAGTCTTGCCTTAACTGATTATTATAAAGTTTTCTGCCATTTTGGTAGGTTTTATGTATCTTTAGGGCGTTACACTCAATAGATTCTTTCCGGAATGCACAGATTTTGCAGAATTTTCTGTTTTTTTTTCATGGTTTGCCATCTTGCTGCAACTTCAACTGTGAGTGCTCAGTGTAACCAGTTGTATGAATGGACGACGTGGACCTCTTTTTCCGGAAACAGCGCTGATGGTACAATTAACTATGGCGGAAGTCCTGTAGGTGTCAATATGACTGCCAACTACACCTTTGGTTCAACCCCCGGGATTTATAACTTTGGTGCATTTAGCGGCTTTGGCGGGACCATCCCCAACACGACCGTTCCCTATACCACTTGGGCTGCTGGTCCGGGTGGTGTCACCACAATGTGTTTCTCTCAAACAGTAACCAACCCTGTCCTACTGATCGCATCACTCGGTAATGGCGGTAACCATGTCACCCTGGAATTTTCCCTGCCTTATGCTTTGGTATACGATGGGGGTGGAATGACATTTGTCAACGCAACAACCCTTATCGGGGCAGAAGGCTATGCTATCATCGAGTTTCCGGGGGACTTCGATTGTGTGACCATCTACTCTTCTACACCTGAATGGTACACCAATATCACTTGGGGACTTCACCCACCTCTGTTTCAGGTTGATATCGCCGGTGATCCAGAAGCCTGCAATGAAGTAAACCTGACTGCCAACGGTGGGAATACATATTCCTGGAGTGGGGGAGAGTACCCTAATCAACCGACGAATACATTTACCACATCCGGAAACTATTTTCTGACAGTCACAGACAACAACGGCTGTACAGTGCTGACTTCAGTAGCTGTGGAAGTTTTTGAAGATGCACAAGTATCTATTTTTGAACAAATTTGTGAAGGAACGCCATTCTATTTTCAGGGCAATCCCGTCAGCACTTCCGGCACCTACACAGCCAACCTTCAGACCAGTCATGGCTGTGACAGTACGATTACCCTCGAACTGGAAGTCTTTCCCTCTTATTTGAATGCCTGGCAACACTCCATATGTGAGGGCGAAAGCTATCAGTTTCACGGGCAATCACTGACGCAGCCCGGGCAGTACAAATATACCGACGTAACCCAGTCTGGCTGTGACAGTATTGACCAGCTTCAATTGATAGTATTACCGCGCTCTAACAGCAGCCAGTCTACACATCTCTGTGCCGGAGAGACACTTCGCTTCGGTGAAGTACTAATTACACAGGCTGGTACATATACTCAAACACTGGCGAATTATTTGGGCTGTGACAGTACCGTCACACTGGTTGTGTCATATTTACCACAGCCATTTACCAAAATCGACTCGTCTATTTGCCAGGGTGACACCTTGCGCTTCAACCAGCAAATGCTGACAAGTCCGGGTGTATACTTGCAGAGATTCAACTCATTTCAGGGCTGCGATAGTTTGGTGCAGCTGCAACTTTCTGTTAATCCAGCCCCAATAACGCGCTTTTCAGCCAATATTTGTCAGGGAGAATCTTACTTGTTTGAAGGCGAAAAAGTGACTGCATCCGGGCAATATGTTCGTCGGTTTTCTTCGTCAGGAGGCTGTGACAGTCTGGTAGTTCTCAATCTGTCAATTCTTCCTGTGCCCCGATCTACTTTCTCAGAAAGCATCTGCCAGGGCGAATCCAGGACGTTTGGGGGCAAGGTACTTCGAACAACTGGCGTATACCGCGATACTCTGACCGCAGTAAGTGGCTGTGATAGTATCACGATCCTAAATCTCACGGTTCAAAATACGTATAATAGTACACTTGAGGTGTCAATTTGCGAAGGACAGTCCTATTTGTTTTATAACCAGTCCCTGACAAAGGCTGGTCAATACACGGAAAGATTTACCACGTTAGCCGGCTGCGACAGCCTGATCCTTTTGTCCCTTAGGGTGCTGCCTTCTACATCTTCAAACATTCAGGCCGAAATTTGTCCCGGCCGTTCCTATTCTTTTGGTGGCAACGATCTCTGGCAAAAAGGGACCTATCAGCAATTGTTTAGTGCAGCTTCCGGTTGCGATAGCATGGTCATTCTGAGTTTGAATGTCCTACCATACCTGTATTCTTTTCCGGAGATTCAGATTTGTCAGGGAGAAAGCATCGATTTCAATGGACGTACAATAGAAAAACCAGGTATTTATCTAGATACCATTCGTATGGCGACCGGCTGTGACTCGATTGTGGAACTGAGACTGAATGTCTTTGAGCTATCCTCCTCTTTTCTTTCTGCCAGCATGTGTGATGGCCAAGGATATCCATTTGCAGGCGATATTTTGAAAACCGAAGGAGAATTCACAAAGATACTCACCAGCCAGGCAGGCTGTGACAGTGTTGTTTCACTGGCTCTGAAAGTCTTCCCCACCTATCGTCAGGAAACCGACGTGTATCTTTGTCCGGGGGAATCGGTACTGCTGGGAGGCCAGATACTCTCACAGTCAGGATTCTGGAATTTTGGCCTGAAAACTTCTGAGGGTTGCGATTCGATGGTGGCAGTACGGCTCACTGTACATCCTGAGTATGAATCTGTACAGAAAGTAGAATCTGAGACCCCATTTACGTGGCCTGTCAATGGCGCGACCTATGACCAGTCGGGCATCTATACAGCAGCTTTTCTGTCAGCTGAGGGCTGCGATTCCATCCATATCCTCGACCTGCGCATCATTCCGGTAAAAAAGTGGTTTGCTCCCAATATACTTACAGGCACTGGCAGCAATGGACGGTTTACAATTTCAGGCAGTGACCAGCTTGAGTTGGTGAAAACAGTACGGATTTTCGATCGCTGGGGTAACCTGGTATCCGAACTCTCCAATTTACCGCCCGGTAACCCGGCCTATGGTTGGGATGGTCGTAGTCATGGTGGAGAAGTGGTTACCGGTGTGTATGTATTTATAGCTGAGCTCGCCTGGAAAGATAGATCTACAGAATGGGTTTCCGGTGACCTTACTCTCATGCGTTAACCCGGATATTCTTTTTTTCAATCATTTTTCCTTGACAATATCAGGTATTTATCGTATTTTTGCAATAAAACGATAAAATGGGTATTTCAAAGGCATTTGCCTTTTCTGAACAAGAGAATAGAGTGGCTTCGCTGGCAAAGGCGCTGGCACATCCTGCCCGGATTGCCATCCTTCGGCTGCTGCTTCAGAAGGAGTCGTGCATCTGCGGTGCTATCGTGGATGAGTTGCCTTTGTCACAAAGCACCATTTCTCAGCACCTGAAAGAATTAAAAGCCGCAGGATTAATCAAGGGGGATGAGAGAATCATAAAATGTACGCTATCAATTTTTTAAAAATATAAATGAATCATATATGATACAGACGGAAGAACAGTTAAAAGCATTGGTAAAGGAAAAATATAGCCAGATTGCGTTGCAGGAAAAAGAGGTCAATCAATCTTCCTGTTGTGGGGCCGGCGGTTGTTCCACGGAAGTGTACAACATCATGAGTGATGATTACACGGAGTTGAGAGGTTACTCGTCTGATGCAGATTTGGGCTTGGGATGTGGATTGCCTACACAGTTTGCTCTAATCAAGTCGGGTGATGTAGTAGTTGATCTGGGTAGTGGCGCTGGCAATGATTGCTTTGTGGCTCGTGCAGAGACAGGTCCTGAAGGGAAGGTAATTGGTATCGACTTTACCCCGGCGATGATTGAAAAGGCACAGCGGAATGCCGAGAAACTTGGCTTTCACAACGTGGAATTCAGGCAAGGGGATATAGAAAATATGCCGGTATCTGATGGTTTGGCAGATGTGATTGTCAGCAATTGTGTACTTAATCTGGTTCCAAACAAGGCAGCCGTATTTGCTGACATATACCGTGTTCTGAAGCCGGGTGGGCACTTCAGTATTTCTGATGTGGTACTGTCCGGCGAATTGCCTGATGCCCTTCGCAAAGATGCGGAAATGTATGCAGGTTGCGTTGCAGGAGCCATCCAGGAGGAAGAATATTTGAGATTGATCTCTCAGGCTGGATTTTCGGCGATTCAAGTCCAGAAAAAGAAATCAATTGTCATACCTCAGGACATACTGTCAAGATACCTCGAAGGACAGTCGTTGACAGAATATCTGGAAGGGGCATCTGGTATCTTCAGCGTTACAGTATATGCTGAGAAGCCAGCTGGAAAGCAGCAATGCGGACCCGGCTGCTGTTGTTGATGTCCAATCGTTTAAACGTTTTTTTGCATGATAAAAATCGCACTGATTTCAGATATCCATGCCAACCTTCCCGCAATGGAAGCGTGCCTGGAAGATGTCTTTTCTCATCATCCCGACGCCATTTATTGCCTGGGTGATCTGGTAGGCTATAACGTGTGGCCTAACGAAGTGATCCAGCTCATTCGCCATCACCATATTCCCACCATCAAAGGTAATTATGATGAAGGGGTAGGCCTTTCCAGTGATGATTGTGGGTGTGCGTATAAGTCTGAGGAAGAAAAAGAGCGGGGCAGGCAGTCCATTTCTTATACGAATCAAGTGGTTGGTGCTGATGAAAGAACCTACCTGAGTTCCCTACCTTCCCACCTTTCGCTTGATTTTCATGCTGTAGGAGTTCCCTACAAACTTCTTTTTGTTCACGGCAGTCCCCGCAAAATCAATGAATATCTCTTTGAAGACCGGGAGGAAGCTACATTCAGGCGGCTGATGGAGCAGGCGAGTACGGACATACTTTGCTTTGGTCATACCCATAAACCTTACCACAAAATCCTGGAAGTACCGGATGATGGGAGGACGAGATACCTGCATGCCATCAACACCGGGTCTGTCGGAAAGCCCAAGGATGGGGATCCCAGAGGTTCGTGGGTGCTTCTCGAAGTCGATCCTGAGCAGGCAAGGCACACACCTTCTGCCGTCAGGGTTAGTGTGAAGCGCGTGAGCTATGATGTCGAAAAGGCTGCTACTGCCATTGAATGTAGCACGCTGCCTGATGCCTTTGCAGCCATGTTACGTACAGGTACCTGAAAAGGGTAGGGAGAGACAGGATATGATCTGGCTTCCGGGAACTAAAATCTGCAAAAAGTTGTTTACGAGTTTTTAACCTCATTGCTACCACCTAAAACCAAATGACGATGCAGTGTCCCGTATGTAACGTAAACCTACTGATGACCGACAGAAATGGTATCGAAATTGATTACTGCCCACAGTGCAGGGGCATCTGGCTGGACCGTGGCGAACTCGACAAAATCATCGAGCGAAACCAATCACCGAGCCACAACCAATCTCATTCACAATCACCGGGTCATCACCAGCCTCATTCACAGGCACATGGATACAAAGACCATAAGCCACACGGCTACAAGGAGTACGAGTATAAAAAGCACAAAAAAGAATCTTTTTTAGGGGATTTATTTGACTTCTGATGTAGTCACATCTTTGTCAAAAGCAACATTACCCTTATGTCACAAGTCGTTAGATTCCTGTGTGTATCGTGCGCCATCAGTTTTTATAGTGTAGCACCATTTGTAGCAGTAAACGCACAGCAGAAATTGCCTTTTGAATCTGAAATTCAGCAGTTTGATATGCTGGATTCTACCGTTTTGTACCCAAAGGGATCGATCTTATTCACAGGTAGCTCAAGTATTCGATTGTGGAAAACGCTGGCAGCTGATATGGCACCGTATACCGTTATACAGCGAGGCTTTGGTGGTTCGAAGATGACGGATTTGTTGTATTATGCCGAACGTATTTTCAAAAACCACGACTGCGGGGCTGTTTTCCTCTTTGTTGCCAATGACCTCACGGGAGCTGGTACAGATAAATGTCCGGAGGAGGTCGCTGGACAATTTGCCGATTTTATCCGAGTGGTCAGGCAAAAACGTGGGAACATACCACTCTTTATTGTGGCCATCACGCCCACTGGCAGTCGCTGGAAGGCATGGCCACAGATTCGCAAGGTCAATCAATTGCTGGCCGGCCTGGCCGACGCGCATGAAAATGTGTTGTTTATTCCTACGGAAGACCTTTTTCTGGGCGACGATGGATTACCGCGGCAGGAATTATATGTTGCTGATCGTCTGCACCTTTCCTCTACAGGCTACGAATTGTGGACGAAGCGGATTCGTTCGTATCTGGATCCGGTGGTTTCTTGTCCCTAGTGTTGTTAGTAGGTTTTGGGGGTCAGGTCTTCCAGCAATCTCTTCATCTCCTCCATTGTCAAATCGGTCAGCTCACATATCTCCTCGAGCGGCATTTTGCGGAGTAGAAGCTTTCGGGCAAATTCGTATCGACTTTGGAGACTTCCTTCTTGCCTTCCCTGTTGGATTCCCTCTTGTTGCCCCTCTTGCCTACCACGCAAAAGTCCTTCTTCCCTCAACTTTTCGGCATATGTCATGGTTTTTGTTTTCATTTCGGTACTCAATTGATTGGTAATATCAATAATAAAAGTCTCTTCAAACTTAGGCAAATTAAACACGTAAATAAAAAGTGTGAATTAAAAGTTCCCCGGTGCATTGATGTCAAGATCGTTTATCACACGCACATAATCCCTGATGGCCAACAGGTCATCAAATTGACCTTTTTGTATCATCAAGGCTGCCCTCAGCCTGGCTTCGGCAATTCTGTGTATCTGGTGCAAAGCATATTCCTACTCGGATAACATTTCAATTTGAAAGGTTGGAATAAACATGCGGAACTCCTCGGGCAAACTGGTATATAATTGATCCAAAGGACCTAACTGCAATTTGTCCTTGCCTTGGAAGTATAGTACAGGAATGATGATGCTCAGTGTTTCATTCCGCTTCTGTTGCTGGGTATAGCCATTAGCCATGTAAGTCAGCAATTCCAGGCTTGTAAAATGGTCTGTCGTAGATTTTTGTTCGATCAGGATAGCCACTCTGACCTCTCCATTTGTACCAAATACCGGCACTTTCAGCACGATGTCACTGATATATTCATTTAGTTCTATTGTGGTATACGTACTGTTGTCATATTTGATGTTTTCCAAATCTAATGTACTTTGAACATCCTGCGGCAACGCATGCTTTAAAAATTCAATGACACTGTCTTTCTTACTCAGCAATTCTCTGACAAAAGAGTCGTGGGTTTTGTGTGTTTTCCTTGACATAGTTTATAATTTTTTTGCAAAGTTATGGTTTTTTATTATTGAGCTGTGACTATATGACTCCTCGGAGTCAAAAAAAAACTATTTTTCACATAGCTACTTATATTTGACCTCTCTGAGGACAAGAACAGGCTGAAATGTATATTCCATTTCGATTTCATCCTTGCTCCCTAGTCCCAGATCATTCAAACTCGCTGCAGACTACTGATTGCATCTGGTATCACCTAACATTCTCTTAGGTTATAGGACCTGGATATCGTTCAATCATGCATGCCCTTACCCTTCAATATATCCTGTGTCACTTTTTGTATGCGCGATACCCTCGTTGCCGATTGCTTGGCACCCGTGAAAAACAAGATATATCCCCGCTGGCGGCCGGGAGTCAGCGCATGAAATGCTTTTTCAAGTTCCTGGTGACTCGCAAATGCAGTCAACAATTCCTGCGGAAAGACCAGTGCTTCTTTTTGCGGAAATGCCACTTTGATAACTGATTTTTCCACAGCAACGGCCTGCTTGATATAGTCCCGAATTGCACCTTCAGCATGGGCAATCTGATCAATGTGGGTGAAGCGGATTTGCATGGCCGACTGTGAGTTTTCACCGGCCTTGATGAGCAAGCCATGGCTGTTTTCCAGTAAGGCTCCCTTGAAAAAGGCAATGTTGCAATAATCCTTCAAGGCGCCCAGCATGACCACATTTTTATTGTCAAGGGTGTAGCAGGGAAAACCCCACTTCACCTGTTCTTCCAGACCGACTGACAACACAATGTCGCGCAAAAACAACAGACATTCTCGCCAGTTGTGCACCTTACATTGTGGTGTGTCAAAATGGCCACAGCGGCCACACCCGGAGGTAAAAAAAACGTCGATGGATTGGGTCATGTGCACGATCAATGATTAATAGGCAAAAATAGCAGCTTCACCGATATTTTTTTATCTGATTAACCACTCCCCAAAGGTAACCCATGCCCATTCACACACTGGCTTTTCTCCCAACCCCCAACTCGCAACTATAAAATACACATTGATATGATCCATATCTTATAGTTAATTTTCACATCGTTCACAATAAAACGGCGCCCAATACGGCAACTAGCCAATAAAAAAGCCCTGTACATCATTGATATACAGGGCTTTATGTTTTTTAATTGTAGCCCGTAGGGGAATCGAACCCCTCCTACCAGGATGAAAACCTGGCGTCCTAACCGATAAACGAACGGGCCATCTTCGAAAGCTTTCCTTCAAAAGCGACGCAAAGATATATCGAATTTTTAAATTTCAAAATGGTTTTAAAAAAAAATCTATGATCACATACTGCTTCGGTATCTATTCCCCGCTGACCTATGACCGATACATCATACATTCACCTTTACTGAAGCAAAAGAAAGAGCATCTGGGCAAAGAGAATTTTCATGACCAGCGAAATGGGAAACATAAAGGCATAACCAATGGCAGGGACGCGATTTTTAGTGATGTCCGTCGCATAGTCCAGAATCGCGGGCTGATTGGCGATGAAGCCCAGCAGAAGAGAGTAGGGGATGCGTATAATTTTATATCCCACCCATAAACTGAGCATCGCCGAAGAAATACTTAATAATGTGCCCGCAGCAAAGATTTGTAGCCAGTCACCACCAGCCAGGCTTTGAACCAGAGTACCGCCGGACCTTACCCCAATTACAGCAAGCAGCAACGTCAGCCCCAGCTGGTTCAATGTAACACTGGAAGCATAAGGCAATGCCCAAATAATCTTCCCTGTTCTGCGAATCGCTCCGAGCAATAATCCTACTACCAATGGACCTCCCGCAGCCCCCAGGCGAAACATCACGCCTCCGGGCAGATGGAATTCAACAAGGCCCAGCACAAGTCCGAATGCCAGCCCCAATCCAAAGGAAAACAGATCAATCCGGCTCGATGCATGGTAGCTATCGCCAAACATCGCCTGAATGCCTTTGATATCCTTTCGATGGGCCACGAAGCGTATCCGGTCGCCCAGCTCCAGTATCATATCCGGCTTGGCAAGCATTTCGACATCCCCCCGCCGAATACGAGTGATGATGGCATTGTATTTTTCCTGGACGCGAAGGGCCGACAATTCTCTACCTACAACTTCCGGGTTTGAAACAAAAATTCTTACAATATCATATTCTTTTCTGTCGTAAATCAGGCTATTGGTGGCCTCTTCACCTAATATTTGCTGCGCAGCATTCAGTTCTTCCTTTGTGCCTACGAGGACTACCGTGTCGCCGGGCATTAAGACGACATCCC
>JAJTEZ010000173.1:10330-11343 GCA_021298335.1 Saprospiraceae bacterium
CATATGCCTGACTATCCACCCTGCCAAAAACGAGATTCCAGCCATATACCTGTAAAATATCACGTACTTTTTTACCTCGAATTTCCTCATTGATAATGCGAATTGCCCGACTGGTCAAATCCTCATCCAGCGGGTAAAATTTTCGCAATATCGATTTTTCAGCTTCATAGTCTACCTTAAGCCATTTTTCCATGATCCGGATCGCCAGCATAACTCCCAATACTCCCATTGGATAGGAAAAAGTATAGGCTACAACCAGTGAGTCTATAGTTTTTTCTCCACCCCAGCGTCCCAAATGCACCATGTCAATCACGCCTGCAAGCGCAGTCGTGTTTGTTGTACTTCCCGCATACATTCCCGCAATAGTGGCATTGGTGAATCCCCCTGTATACCATAGAATGACAGAAATAAAGGCGGATAAAAACAGCATCAGCATGACAAATCCAATATCACGCCATCCATTGTGCTGAAAGGATTCGAAAAAAGCCGGACCTGTACGCACCCCGATCGTGTAAACAAAAATGGCCATACCCAGCTGAAAAATAATATCCGGTATGTCCAGCTCAGGCTGCCATGCTCCGAAAGCCAGGCCCACAAAAAGGACGGCGGCTGTACCCAGGCCTGTGCCTTTAATTCTAATCGTTCCTGCCAGGTAGCCAAGAGCTGTGACCAGAAATAACAGAAGCAGTGGATTTTGTAGCAGGGCTTGTGACACGATGAATTATAATTTCAAATTGATGAAGATTTTGGGCTTACAACCAGATTTCAAGTGCTCCACCCCCGTTTTTTGAAAAAGTGATTTTTACCTGACTGAACTGCCTGACCTGCTGCTCCACTGCCTCCCTCAGCACTCCTTGCCCTTTGCCGTGAATGATAGTAACATGTGGCATTTTTTGTTCTATTGCCTGGCGCATAAACGACTCACTCTGTGTCAGTTGGTACTCCAGTATCCTGCCAGACGGCTGGCCTTCAAGATGTGGGGCAAGCTTATCAATATGCAGGTCCAGGACTCC
>JAJTEZ010000174.1 GCA_021298335.1 Saprospiraceae bacterium
CAGCCATCTAATGATGCTTGTCCCCGTCGTGGTAAAATTAATGGCAGACCTGTTTACATTGCATTTCATACAGAGAAATACCGGATGGAGCCTGGGATTGCAGTGGTTTTTCCTGGCTTTTCCATTTCATATCGCGCACCTGTTGCATTCAGGATTTGCCGCTATAACACGTAGTTCCTATTTGTGGAAGGAGAGGGCGTGGAGCATTGATTTTCGGAAAAGCGCCTGAGTTAAAATGTCAAAAAAAAAGGCAGCTTTCAAAAAGCTGCCTGATTTCTTTTCCGGAAAACTGTCGGACTTATTTAGTTAACTGCGTCAGTCAATGATTTTCCAGCCTTAAACTTGACAGATGTCTTGGCTTCAATCTTGATTGTTTTACCGGTAGAAGGATTTCTACCCTCTCTTGCAGGTTTGTGGACTGTTGAAAAAGTACCAAAACCTACGAATGCTGCTTTATCACCGCTCTTAAGGCTTGTCTCTATTGAACCGAAAACAGCATCAACTGCGTTGCCAGCCTGTGCTTTTGAAATACCAGCTGCTTCTGCAACTGCATTGATTAAATCTCCTTTGTTCATTGTAATAAGTTTAATAAGGATTAAAAATCTAATTCTCAGGCAAATGTAGGCGTAATTCATATATATACAAATAATGATGCATAAAATTTTTTCAAAAATCAATGAAACTGCTTTATTTGCTGGTATTTTTATCTAATTATGGATTGATATTATGTATAGAATTAAATTTTATGAACCTATTTCTTTCAAATTTTGTGCAGAATGACTAGGTTTGTTGAATGGGAGAAAATCTGGTTACGCCTGTCATCCTGGTGTACTTCATTCTATCCCTTGTTTCAAAGTGAACAGATCATTGAGTGTGTCCCCGAGCGGTGTTCGAGGATTTTTTGAATGTTGCTTAATCAGCCAATCACCCTAAATCCAATTCGAAGCATGAAGAAATTTCTGGTATTCATCCTCTTCACCGCGATTGCTTTTTGTCTGCCTTCCTGCGGCTCTTCCAAAGAGGGCTGTGGACTGGAAGAAAAATACAACAATCCTGACATGGAGACGACAAAGCGGGGTAAGTCTACGTTGTTTTCCAAAAAGCAGACGAGTCGAATGAAGAAAAAGTCATAGTTGTGGAGTATCGTCCTGATGCAGACTTCTTTCTGCAGATTTGTGAAAGCCTGTAATGAGCAGAAACAAAAGGAAACCCGGAAACACAACCAGCCACCAATGGCGAAGGTCTCTGCCTTCTGCGAGCATTTTTCCCCAGCTCACCTGTTCCACGGGAAGTCCGATGCCCAAAAAAGACAGACTGGATTCTAGTAAAATGGCTCCGGCTATGCTAAAAACAGCAACACCGGTCAAAGTAGGAAGACTGTTGGGTAAAATGTGTTTTCGTAAAATTACAGACATGGGCAAACCAAGCATGTGCAGGCTTTTTACATAATTTTCCTCCATAGCAGCCAGTGTTTCTGCACGCGAGTAACGTGCAAATTCAGTAAATGTCAGTAGCGCAATCAGTAACGAAAGGGTCCATTTTGAGGGCGTCGTAAGGATTCCTGTAAATGCCAGAAGTAGCAGCAGTCCTGGAATAGATTTTCTGATTTCAATACATTTGACCAGCAGTCCGTCCAGGGGGATGGGAATTGTTTTTCTCCCGGTCCATCGGTCGATTGCTGAAAAACAAACGGAAATCCAGGCAAAACACGCCAGTCCACCAATCAATCCGTAGCCAAAGGAATCATCAGTCATGGACCAGTCTGCCAGTGTGTAAAACCAGATCAAGAAGACTCCTGTGAATGCAAGTATGAGTTGTAAGATACTGGCTTTAGGCTTGGTGTAACGGGAGTATGCTGCCCACATTCCGAGTGTGGTACCCAACATAAATGCCAGTGCAACCGATAACAGACCGATAATCATTGCGACAGCTGTACCATGAATCAGACCGGCTGCGATATCTCTTCCAAGTCCATCTGTACCAAGCCAGTGTCGGTATCGCCAGGATGCCACGTTTCCAGGTGATCCTGGAGGTACAGCAAGTGACTGTCTGTCGATATCTCTGGCATCATAGGCCAATACAGGCAGCAAGTGCCACTGATTGGTGCATGGTCCTGTAATCCCTTCCCGATGGGATCCGATACCGAGAAGTGGGATAGAAACACCTTGCGTGCCCGCGCAAAGAATCGGTGTTTTTCCCGATAAAAAGGGAGCCAAAAGGGCTATTGCCACAAACATACTGACGACCCAGAAATCCCACTGATGGATCATTTTTTTTATCATGTGAGGGCTTTTCGGATTTTTGGATTTACAAAAGCATTAAGCAAATCGGTCAGCAGCATGACCAACATGGAAATCAGGCTCATGACCATCAAAATTCCAAGAACGACAGGCCAGTCGGCACCAGTGATACTCTGATACATCAAACGACCCATGCCTGGAATACCAAATATCACTTCGACAATCAATGCACCTGCCAGAGCAGAAGGTAGCCTGGCGGCCATTGTAGTAAGTATTGGCAAGAGCACCTGTGGAAAAATGGTGTATTGCATCAGCACTCTGTCAGATTGTCCGCTGGCTAAGGCAGTCAGAAAATACAGTTTACTTTTTACGGCAATCGTATTGTTCCTGATCATTCTCGACAGCACGGCAATATCATTTGCTACGAGACAAAGTACAGGTAAAATCATCTGACCTGCATAGTTTGACATCGTGGTCAGAAAGGACTCACCAGATGCAATGTACCAGTCACCCGGCAGTGGAAAAATGTGTAGCCAACTGCCATACTGATCTGAAGTGAAATATACAATCAGAAGGGATGCAAGCCAGAAAACAGGCATGGAATAAAGTATCATCCAGACGATGTGGGACACCTTATCCCATGCTTTCCGGTGATAGTAGCCGGCAAGTACGCCTGAAGGGACAGAAATGCACAGGGAAACAAACAAGCTAGTAAATGCCAGAAACAGGGTCCATACAAATGCCTTACCTACCTTTTCGTGTACCGGCAGACCATCTCGCAGTGAACTTCCGGCATCTCCCCTGGCCAGATGAGAGATCCAGAGGTGAAACCTGCAGGAAGTTCCATGCCAGTGTAAGACAGGATAGTACACGTTCTGTCTGTGTTCCAGCATGTCGGAGATGGCATCAGCTACTGGACTTGTAATACGGCTGTGGGTGAATTTCGTTCGAATCTGTTGCTGCAACAGACGGAGGCTATCGGGATGTACAGCATAAAAAACTCTTTTTTTAAGTAGCTCTGTACCGGCAGATTCCGAAAGTGTGGGCAAGCTGTCTACCAATAAATTTCTTGCAGAAAGGTAGGCCGAAATCTTTTGAAAAGAGAAATGTGACTTTAGTAATTCGCGGGTAAGCTGCCTTTCTTCACGCGATATGATGGAATGAATGTTTGTTGGATAATACTGAGGAGATACAGAAAAATAAAAGATGGGATTCTCAAGACCAAGACTTTTGTAATTACGCAAATATTCGGCTTCTGCCCTTTTACTGTCGGGTGAAATTCCCTGCTGAATCATCAAAGCCTCGGCCTGATCACCGGGAATGGCCTGGCTTAATGCAAAAGCCAAAACGGCTATTATGCATAGAGAAGGAAGCAGTAGAGCACAACGTATGGCAGCATATTTCAGCACGATTTCTGTGCTTAGGATTCAGCGAGAACAAATGTATTTGCCTGATACCCGGGTCGGCGGGCTGATGATGTGGCTTTCCATTTTTTTGAGATGATCAGACGTTCTTCGGGAGCGTACAGAAAAATGACTGGTTGATCCTGATAAATCTGCTGTTGAATTGTTTTGTAAAGGTTGATGCGTTGTTTTTCATTTTTGACGTTGAGAATGCTGGAGACCAAGGAGTCAACCAAAGCATTTCGGTAGGAAACATCATTATTTCCTTCCGGTTGATCATTCCATTTGCTCAGGTCATCCCATTTGACGATATCCTGTGATTGGACGGAGGGAATCAGCTGGTATTTTCTTGTTTTCAGATTTTCAGTTCGGATCAGCTTAAAGTCTTTTTCAGTAATGGATATGCGCATGCCAGCTTTTGCTGCGCTCTCCTGCAGAAGTAAAGCGATTTTTTTTCCGAGTGCCTGGCCGGAAATCAGAATATCCAACTGCAGTGGGAGCAGTTTGTTGTTGATGGTCTTTTCCAGAAGTCCATCATTGTTCAGGTCCTTCCAACCAGCCTGTGCCAGTAGTGCAGAGGCTTTGGCCGGGTCATAGGAAATAGGCTGAAGAGAGGCATCATATGTTTGTTTCAGAGGGTGGACGGGGCTATATGACCTAATGCCCATACCCATTTCAATGGTCTGGATAATGTTGTCTGTTTCCACCAGGTGTGCCAGCGCTTTCCTGACGAGTACGTCTGAAAGGATGGGATCTGTATTGTTGAGGGCAATATAATATTGCTTCATCAAAGCAGGGTGAAAAAAGTGAAACCTGGAACTTATGACTGAATCAGATTCCAATTCCTTGTAATATTCTGCTGAAATTTCATTGACTACATCGATTGTACCGGCCTTTAGCTGGGTGATAGCAGCCAGTTCATCGGGCAGTACATGAAATACCATTGTGGCGGGATGCTGTTCGAGCGACGCTTTGTTTTTTGGACTTCCCCAGTATTTTTTCTTTCGTTCGAGGACAATCTCCTGATCAGTTGTCCAGCTGACGAGCTTATACGGTCCAGCTCCGGATACTTTGTTTCTTGAAAATGTCACTCCGTTAAACTGGTCGGCAAACTGGACCAGAAGGGAGTCGGTACCTGCCCATTTTTCGTCGTTATTAGCAATTTGCGAATAGGAGTATTTGTCTAGAATATGGAGGCTATCGTACACATATTGAGGATATACTTCCAGTGTCATGGCGATTTCACGGGCAAGGATGTTGTCTTTGGCAAAGAAGACCCGGCACTTTTTATCATTTTGATTGTTCTGTTGCACATCTGAAATGTGCTGCACCAGATCTCTGTAGTTTCCTGCTCCTGTGAGAGGGAGCATAATACTTTTGAGTGAAAAGATATAGTCTGCGGCGGTCACCGGGCTGCCATTGTCCCAGGTTGCATCGGCATCAATTTCAATATCAAAGTACACACCTCCAGCCAGGGCTCCAGTATCAATCGATTGTTCCTCGGGTATGTCTACTGCAAGTACCGGTATAAGATCCTGGGTAGCAGGATCCAGTTCTGCTAATGGAACGTGAATGTATTGGTACACCTCCCTTGCTGTGGGAGTAGGAAATACAAGTGGATGCAGTCGTTCAGGGTCCTTTTTCAGCCTGATATGGATGATGCTGTTGTCGGTATCAGGGGATGTCCGGCAATTCAATAAGAAAGCGGAAAGCCCGAAAAATAGGAGGTATCGAAATGTAGACATGGCAGTAGAATTAGCTTTGACAAAAATAGGTATAAATCCGTCACATACCCAAAATAAACGTTCCTAATTGAAATTCATTGCTTTGTAAATCGAATATAATGACTGTTTTTGTCAACACTGACGGATGAAGTTTGTTAGAATGCTCCAATGCAGAAAACATGGAAATCAACAAAAAACGAAAAGTCTGGATTGCTGGTGGAGACGGTCTTGTAGGAAAGCATGTGGCCTCGATCGCTGACAGCAGTCGTTACGATATCAGCATTTTGAGCCGAAAAAGAAGGTCAGCCGGAGCAGGTAGTATTTCATACATTTATTGGGATACGTCTAAAAGAACGATTGAATCAAATGATTGTCCTGATATCATCATCAACCTGGCAGGAGCTGGCATCGCTGACGAGAGATGGTCATTGCAAAGGAAAAAGGAATTGATTGAGAGCAGGGTAAACAGCGCTCTGACTCTTGAGGAATTCCTCCGTGAGCAGGCTAACCCGCCATTGGTCTATGTTTCGGCATCTGCGGTGGGATATTATGGAGATCGAGGTGGGGAGATGCTGGATGAATATTCTTCACCGGGAAATGAATTTAAGTGATACTCCGCATTGGTATTGTTTTGTCAATGCTGGGTGGAGCACTGCCAAAAATGCTTATGACAAAAGGGTTGGGTATCTTCCCGTATTTTGGAACCGGGGATCAATATCATCCGTGGATTCATATTGATGATCTTGCCCGGTTGATCTGGGAAAGTGCTGAAAAGACTGTGTATCAAGGGGTTTACAATGCTGTTGCACCGCAGCAGGTCACAAACAGGGATATGGTAGCCAGGATTCAAAAAGCTTGCGGATTCAGGGGTTGGCTGGTGAGTGCTCCTGCAGTTGTGCTTAAGATTGCCATGGGGGAGATGTCTGCCGTAGTACTCAATTCTAACAGGGTGAAATCAACCCGTCTTTCAGATATTGGGTTTCGGTGGAATTTCAGGGATATTGGCGAAGCGGTAAAAAATCTTTTGGTGCGAAAGAAATAAAGGCAATCAGCCACCAGTTTTATTGATACTCAGAATTTTAATTTCAACGCGCTGATTCCGGCTTCTACCATACTTTGTAGTATTATCTGCCAGGGGCTTTTTCTTGCCATACCCTTTAAACTGAATTCTGGTGGGATCTCCTCCTTTTGAAATGAGGTATTCGGCCACTGATTTTGCTCTGGCAGTGGAGAGCCTGTCGCAATATTCGTCGGTAGGGATGTTGTTTGTATGCCCGCCTATTTCGATGACTACGTCGCTGCGGGACTGGAGGAAAGAGAGAACTTCATTCAGCGATTCGAATGAACTAGGATCGATGGTGGAGGAGTCTGCTTTAAACCCCAGGTTTTTAATTTCTATCGTCTGACCTTCTCTGATATTTGTGGAAGCCAGTTCCTGCATAATTTTTGGTTTATAGGGCTTGATACTCAGCGTTTCCTGTTGTGTCACTGCGACAGGATTGTTGGGAGTACCGGAAGTTTGTTTTTTTCTTTTATGCGGGGGCAATTTACTTTTTTCTACGGCAAGGGGTGGTTCTCCCGGACAGGCGATGCGTACAATGTCTGAGGCTCCATCGGCGAGGAGATTACCGTTGTAGGGCAGCAGGGTGGGTGTTTTATAATACGCGCTCAAAGTGATTGAACGGATATTATTTTTGGGTCTGAATTCAAAGGTGTTGATTTGCCATGAGGTGTTGTTGATGGGTGCGGATTCGGCCAGCAGTTCTCGTTCGTTGCAGTATCCTGATCCTCCCCAGATGCGCAGGACAATGGGTGTGACGTAGTTGGCTTCTTCTCCCGTTGTGCGTGTGCGGCTGATGTACCTGGCAGCTTTTGCGAGGTGTATGGTAAAACGGTAGCATTTGCCTGCTTCCAGGAAAGTGTCCAGCCTTTGAGAGACAGATTCGTAGGTGGCATTGTCTCTGACCACCATGCCGAGGTAAGTTTTTTTGTCTGAGGCTGGCAGGTTGTTTTCCCAGTAGCCGTTGGGGTGGATGTCTGGAGGGGTTTCTGCCGGAAAGTTGATTCTTCCGCAGTCGAACCATCCTGCGATTCCTTCAAGAGCCTCTCCTCCTCTTTTGGGAGTATCTTCAAAACTGGAGTTGCGCAGACGAATTGTATCTGCCTGGCCAGGCAAATACAACGACGCTATTTGTAGAATGGTCAACAAAAAATATCGTTTCATGGAATGCAGGAAAATAAAGGTTATAAACGTAATTTTCGGTAAAATGTTGAAGAAATCAGGCTGTTTAATGCAATTTTAAGTGTCTAAGGGGCTATTTGTGCGTGGGTATGTCAATGCCTTTCAGCTTTCTGTACAGTTCTGTGGCATAGCCGTCAGTCATACCTGACACGAAGTCCAGGACAGCCATGGTTTTTTCGTAAGGAGTGGTTTTTTCCTCGCTCAGGTTGAACTGTTCGGGAATCAGTTGCAGGCTTTTTTTCTGGAGTGGGTTGCGTTGGCTACACAACATTGATTCGACGAAAACTGATAAAATCTCCGACATGACATTGTAGCCGGCGAGTTCAACTTCCACCACAGAGGGATGATTGTAGATTTTCCTGACCGATAGATCCTGCATTGTTTTCAGTGGCGGGCATACCTTTTCAATTTCATCCAGCAGAGTACTGTTAAATGTTCCGTTCAAAATGGGGTTTGCGTGCTGATGAAACAACTCTGCAGATACATTTACAAGAGCATTAATGCTTTTTGCGCGTAAAAACGATATGGCTTCGTTGCCGTCGGTAAGTTTTTGGAGGATTTCCTTTGTGCGTTCAAGGTTGTCGCCGAATTGCTGCAGAAGTTCCATGAATGCTTCTTCGATCGTATTTCGGGGTAGAATGCCGATCCGGTGGGCATCTTCCATGTCGATAATGCGGTAGCAAATGTCATCTGCAGCTTCTACGAGATAGACAAAAGGGTGTCGATATACGGATCCGTCATTCCGCACCATGTGGCAGGCTTGTGTGATTGCCTGAAAGGCGGATTTGTCAGACTGGAAATAGCCGTACTTTTTTTTATGCACAAAGCTTTTGTCCAGTTCGTGAGAAGCGCAGGGGTACTTCAGGATGGCCGCCAGTGTAATCATCATCAGGCGCTGACCACCTTCCAGTTTTCCTTTAAACTGTCTTGTGAGTAACCTTAGTGCGTTGGCATTGCCTTCAAACTGGGTCAGGTCAAGCCATTCGGATTCCGAAAAATGGTTTTTCAGCGGGATGCCATCGATAGGAAACTCTTTGCGGTTGATAAAGTAGTTTGAAATAGCTTTTTCTCCGGAATGACCAAATGCCGGGTTGCCTACATCATGTGCGAGGCACGCTGAGGAGATGACACCGGAAAGTTCATGCTGGTAAAAAGCGCGTTCATGTTCATTCAGTTGATGCCCAAAATGGTGGCAGATTGACTGGCCTGCAATGCTGCCGAGAGAGCGGCCAACAGAGGCCACTTCAAGGGAGTGTGTGAGTCGGTTGTGTACAAAGACATTGCCAGGCAAGGGGAAAACCTGAGTTTTATTCTGGAGACGCCTGAATGCGGACAGAAAAATGATACGGTCATAATCACGTGTAAACTCCGAACGATAACTGTTTGCATTGGAGCTTTTGTATCCAAAACGTTCATACGAAATAACATCTCCCCACTGTGTCATTCGGAAAAACTCTGAAAGATCGGGCAATGGAGGTGCATCAGTTGGGGCGTTTAGTTTAGGGTCAGAAAAGTGACTGGATGACCTTTTCTTCGGAGATACCTTCAGCTTCTGCCTTGTAATTACGCACGATGCGGTGGCGAAGCACGTAATTTGCGATGGCTTGCACATCTTCCTTGTCTGGTGAGTATTTGCCATGGATGGCCGCATGGCATTTAGCGCCCAGCACCAGGTACTGTGAAGCTCTTGGGCCGGCACCCCAGGAAATGTAATTATTCACCTCTTTAGTAGCAAGACTTGTTCCGGGACGGGTTTTTGATGCCAGTGAAACGGCGTATTCCAGGACATTGTCGGCTATGGGGATTTTTCTCACCAGCGATTGGAAACCCAGAATCTGGTCACCCGTAAGGACATTTTTCAGAGCTGCGTGTTCGCTGGAAGTTGTATTTTTAACAACCCGTACTTCTTCTTCATACGAGGGGTAATCGAGGGGAATATTAAACATAAATCTGTCCAGCTGGGCTTCAGGGAGTGGGTATGTACCTTCCTGCTCAATAGGATTTTGAGTGGCGAGAACAAAAAATGGTCTGGGAAGTTTGTGGTTGGCTCCTGCTACGGTGGCAGATCTTTCTTGCATGGCTTCCAACAATGCCGCCTGTGTTTTGGGCGGTGTTCTGTTGATTTCATCTGCCAAAAGAATGTTTGTAAAGAGTGGTCCTTTATTAAATTTGAATTGACGATTTTCGTCCAGTATTTCAGAACCCGTAATATCTGATGGCATCAGGTCTGGAGTAAACTGTATGCGTTTGAAATCCAGATCCAGAACTTCGGCAATGGTACTTACAAGGAGTGTCTTTGCGAGTCCGGGAACGCCAACCAGAAGGCTGTGACCATTACTAAACAAGGAGATAATAACTGTTTTGACTACATCCTGTTGTCCAACGATGACCTTTCCAATTTCACTTTGTAATTCTTTGAAAGATTGCGACATCGCGTCGACTGCTTCCACATCTGATTGATACATCGAACTCATGGTTTGTTAATTTTCGGTGCAAAAGTACAAATTCCAGCGTAGTAACGAATAAAGTAGTCACAATGTTTGCCATATCCCTTCAACAAGGGCACATTCCACTCAAGGAAGCAACATCAAACTACTTTCAACACGTAAAATGACCGCTATTTTGGGTAGAGCATAACTAAAAACTGCTGGCTGATTTATTCCTGAATGTCGGATTGAAAGACGGAAAAATCAAATAAGAGTGAAAACCTGAGGGTGTTGTCCAAAGGGTTGGGCAGGATGGATGTAGGAATCAGGTATGACAGATCGATGCCAAAAACATTGTACTTGATGCCTGCGCCAACCGTAAAAAACCGACGATTTCCTTTTTCGGCACTTTCCCAGTAGTAGCCTCCGCGGAAGGCAAACTGTTTGTCGTACCAGTACTCTGCACCGATGCTGAGGGATACCTCCTTCACTTCCTCGGCAATGCCTCCCTGCGCATCATTAAATGATCCGAGAACACCTGCAAACAATGATTTTTCTCGATAGTCAGCGATTCCATTTCCATCGGTATCCCATTCTGGGTTGTCAGTGAATGTCCCGTCGTTGTTGACAATTTTCTTGCTGATTGGCGTTGGAACAAGCAGTTTATTTAAGTCTACTGCAAATGTCAAGGAGTTGTATCCGATATTTGTGAAGGCCAGTCCGTAAGACCACTCACCTTTGTAACCACCGAGTGTAGTTTTAGTGCGGTAATTGAGGCCGAAGTCTGCTGCAAAGGCTGAGGCTGTGTTGATATCTACACCATTTACCTGGAGGCCTGAAGCCAGATTCGAGAAGATATATTTTCCAGAGAGCGAGGCTGAAAATTTATCCCCCAGCTTTCTGGCATAAGCGATGGTAAATTCTCCTTCACGGGGTCTGCCTGTCCCCAGTGAACCACCTTGAGTATCTGTAAAATCGATGTCTCCTAAAGAGAAAAACCTGATACCGCCTCCTATTGCCTGATTTTTGTCGAGTTTGTAATAACCGGAAACATACAACAGGAAGATATCATTCAGATTCAGGTTTCGTAGCCATGGCGTGTAGGTAAAGGAAAAAGCAGATTTATCTTCTGCAAAAACCAGGTTGGAAGGGTTGAAATGCATGGAATTAGAATTCGGCCGCAAGGCGAGGCCAGCATCTCCCATGGCTCCGGAACGCGCATCCGGAGTAATTCGTAGAAATGGGACAGCTGTCAGTAGGGTGTTGGAAATACAATCTCCGTTATTGTCTACGACACATCCTTTTGTTGGGTCAAATACCTGTGCGCTTACAGTTGCCGACACGATAAAAAACAAAAAAAGGAGATTGTGTTTTGCCTTAATGATCATAATAAAGATTTAGAAAATCGCACAATATTACAAAATTTCACACTTAGCACTTTGATTCGGGAACAGAAATACTTTCAGAATGCCTTCGATTCAGGTAAGAAACTATAAACCACCTGGCTATCTGACCTACATTTTCAGCAATTTCAAAAACAGGCTTTCCCGTTTTTGTTTTCCATCTGCTGAAGAAACGGCCATTTTTACTAGATACAAACCTCTCGGCAACTCCTCTTCAAAAGAGTCGTTTCCGATCCAAACGATATCATTAACTCGAAATCCGTCTGAATATTGTGTATCTGCAAATTTTTTTACAAGTTTTCCGGTGGCATCAAAAACGACAATTTCTATTTGAATCACCTGGTCTGCGAGATCGTGTTCAAACTGGAATCGCACATCATCCGTGAAAGGGTTGGGGATACAACGTGCATTTTCAAGTTGTGTTGTGGCGGGGTCAGCCACGACAAACCTGATTTTACCCGTCGTAGAATTGCCGGAGATATCCCATGCCTTTACTTCCAGATCATGTTGTCCAGGGGTGAGCTTTGTAAATGGGAAGCGGACAGTTCCTTTGTTATAATTGTCTTTTTCAGCATTATAAAAATCGTTGAGGATGTATTGATTCTTTGAATTTCCATCAAGTGTAGCCGTGATGTCTTGCCCGATTGCATTTCCTGTTACGTCAATTCCAAGGTCATCCTGGAGCTGAACAAGCAATACAGGGTTTGCATTGGTGATGCCCCCGTCCACAAACTGGTCATTGTTCATAAACAGTTTCATTTCAGGTCCAAGGTCATCATTTGCCGGGTTTTGTGAGGATCCACCCAGTAGGATTCTGTCAAAATAGCCCGAGGCATCCAGGGTAAAACCGTTTGTCGCATAATAGGATATCCGTCCGGTACCCACACTGTAATTAATGTTTTTTGGAACCCAAAAACTGAAAGACCATTTGCCGTTGCTCACTTCAGCGGCACCTTTAAATATGATGTTCCGGTAGAGCGTAAAATCGTACCTGGAGGAAGACTCATCGTTGGACAATGTTTGCTGGCGAATTTTCTTATCAAATACAGTGGGAAAAATAGTTCCCTGAAATCCTGTAGCAATGTTGCCGTCAGGACCGGCAATAAAGCCTTCTACTGTCACTTTTTCGAGTGCATGAATGGTATCTGACTGGGCGCTGGCATCCTTTTGATTTATTTTACTGGTGATGACCTTGAGTGTCGGGAGCGCGATGGCCAATGAAGGGTCGCCGAGAAGGGTAAATTTGCGCGAATTGGTCACAAAAAAGCTAAATTTGTATTTATTTTTTCCCTGTGCCATGATATATCCCAAAGTGGGTGCCTTTCCCTGTATGGTTTCAAACATTTCTTCGTGCACGGCATCAGTCAGTTGCTTGTTCGAATTTGTGTAGACGGCACGGGTGGTTGTCATGAGGGCGATTGCTCCGCCATTGGGATTTGCAAGGGCATATTCTGCGGGTGACACCACTGCCGGCTCGTCGTATGCTCCAAACGAACAAGTGGCGGTAATCATGACCGGAAGCTGGTTGTAATTTGTCCAGCTCTGGACTTCAGGCACTGTCAGGATTCTTTCCTGTGCCCAGCCGAGGGGTCCGCCATGCCCCAGATACGTTAGGGTAAGTTGGCCCTTATAAATGTTGTTAAAGATTGATTTGTTGACATCGGGGTATCTGTTTTCACCTGGGGTGGATACCTGTTTGTAGGCATCGATGTACACCTTTTGTTGATTGATGTTTGGGTGTCTGACTTCATCGAGACGGGCAATTTCATCCATATCTCTGAGGTGGGTATTGCCGTCCTCATCATCGGCTACGTACCCTGCCCGAAGCCGCCAGTCTCCCAGACATTCAGGCGAAGTATCATAATGAATGATTTTATCCACTAAAATAGTTGCTTCGCTTTCTGTCCGTGACGGGAGTCTTCCTACATAAATATCCAGGTCACCACTTAAATTTATGCCTTCAGTTGGACCCAGTAAGCCGTAGAAATCATCACTTGGAAATCCATCAATCGGATGAAGCGATTCGTCTGTCTGGTAGCATGGGATAAAGTTTTCAGCTGGCACATCTTTCACCAGTCCTTTATAATCGTAGGAGCCATCTCCAAACAGTAAGAGGTAAGAGAACTGGTCGTTGCGCTGGTAAAGCATCCTCGCGAAGTCGCGGATGGCTGTCGGGTCGGCTTTCCCGCTGCCAAATTCATTGTAAACGGCGGTTGTTTCTACGGTTGCCACTTTCAAGCCGGAATGTGCTTCCCGGTGTTCAGCCAACCGCAACGCTTCCTTTGCAAAAAGTGGGTGGTACACAATGGCCATGTCTACATCCTGAAGGCCATGCAGATTTTGATTGGGAATTTTTCCAACTGCAGATGGAGTCAGCAAGGTTCCCTGCTTGTT
>JAJTEZ010000175.1 GCA_021298335.1 Saprospiraceae bacterium
GATGTCTGGCGCCCCTCATCTTTGTGCCGTCAACACACAAAAAATGAAACACCTGCTCCCAAAAGTGGAAATAATTATAAAAAAAGGTATCGATTGCTTAAAAAATGGGGTCGAAGCCCAGGCCTGCCCACTCACGCATTATCCATGCGGGGCAGGCCACTCTTCCCGGCTTTCAGAAACACAAATACGGGGAATTCACATATTCATCTAATACACAATGAAAACATGATGATTCAAGAAATCCTGCCTGCCAAAATCTCATTTTGTGCAAAACGTGAGCAGTTCCGCATAAAGGGCACCACTTTACCCAAGGAATGTTCCGGCACCCTCTTAAATCCAGGCAAGGAATTTGCCTTACAAATGATGCTCGTACTCGACATACTCCATCCCCCCGATCTGGAGATACCCATACACCTTGTGAATCCAGTCTGGAATACAAACGGAGATTGTCAGCCTATGTCAATTGTACTTCTGCCTGATTGGCTGATTGATGTGACCCGAATATGCCACGATCTTGCCGCGCCGGAAAACATCGAAATCAACAGCCTGCTGCATCGATATTCTACACCCGAAAAGTCGGTTATTCTGTTGTCCGGAAATATTTGCCACCACATTACAGCTTCACTCATCAGTCAGCCCGAACAAACTCTGGATGAAATTCATACAACTTGTTTCCAGCAATTCGGATTGCAACTTTCCACTCTGAATGATTCCACCCTCCATGATCTCCTCAATCGTATAGGCGAGCAATATCGAAATATCAAGCATTGCATCCATGAACAGTTTCCTGCCTTGCAAATCCATTCAAAAGACTTGATCATTGAACCAACCTATTTTTGTCCTTCAATAGGCATTCAGGGAAGACCCGACTTCCTTCATCAAGGGCAGAAAGATGGCCTCGCAGACATTCTTGAAATTAAAAGCGGTAAACCTCCGGCTAATCTCAGTCTACCAACACACCCGGTGCATCAAATTCAGACAACTTTGTACCAGACCATGGTCTCTCAAAATCATATGCTACAATCTACAGGAAAAAACATGACCCTTTATGCAGGAGCAAAAGAACATGCTTTGCGTGTGTCTCCCGATTCTATAGATGCCCTACTAAAAGCAATTCAAGTACGAAACTCCATAGTTCTACAGGACATCCGAATGACCACGCCCAATGGCCATAAACACAATCTCGATCAACTTCTAAGTAATGTTTCTCCTCCCTATCCCTCATTTCTGGAGACTAAAAGAGAAAACATTAAGGCTATCTATCACCGGCTGTCTCCCCTTGAGCAAGCCTATTGGCATTTTTATGGCGCAGCTATCCATAAAGAACATCAGTTTTCAAGACTGGGAACAGATTTAAATCCAGGAGGACAATCTATGCTCTGGACTGCTACCGACGAAGAGAAAGTTTCAGCCCGTAGACTTGAAAAAAAACTCCGAATTGAAACGTTCAGCCAAACCAGTCATACATTAACCCTGACTCTTTGCAAAGAAATAGAAAATAATGACCACACCACATTCAGAAAAGGAGATATTGTCATCCTTTATCCGGATCAGAAAACATGTTTCAGCTACTGCAACCTCCCCCCTCATCCGGTAACCCGGTGTACAGTAACAGAATCATCCAAAACTCATCTTACTATCAAACTCAAAACGTACCAACACAATCTTGATTTTTTTACCCTCTGGAAATACTGGTGCCTGGAAAGTGATACACTTGACAGCTCATTTCAACAACTTTACCATGGACTGGCAGAATGCATGGCTGCCCCTCAAGGCTACAGGCAGATGTTTTTAGGGATTTCAGTGCCTCAGATGAAAGAAAGTCAACCAGTGTTGACAGCACACAATCCATTGACTGCTCACCAGGAAAAAATCATCAGGACTGCTCTTCAGGCAAAAGATTATTACCTGATCTGGGGCCCACCGGGAACGGGAAAAACAAGTATGATTATCAGTGAACTGGTTTATCAGCTTATGCATAATGAAACGGCTCCTTTGATGCTGCTTGCCTATACCAACAGAGCAGTCGACGAATTGTGTCAGGCAGTGCTAGCAGTCGATTCCGGTTTCGCAGATCTTCTGGTTCGAATAGGGAGTGCAAATACTGCCTCTGATTCATCCAACGTACTAATACTTGATGTAATGCTGAAAAGTTGTAAATCAAGAAAAGAAATTACCGCCCTTCTCCGCCACAAAAGAATTTTTGCCGCCACTATTTCCAGCATCTATCACAAGCCAGAATTATTTCAACTGGTTCACTTCCATACTGTAATCATTGATGAGGCCTCTCAAGTCACAGAACCAATGGTTGCCGGTTTACTTTCCAGATTTAAAAAATGGATTCTGGTAGGTGACCATCTTCAACTACCGGCTGTCAGCCTTCAGCGGGAAAACGAAACAGTTATTTCAGATGACAGACTTCAAAACGCAGGTTTTTACAGCACACAAACCTCCTGTTTTGAAAGATTGCTTCATCAGGCCACAAAAAAATCATGGGACCATGTAATTGGCATGTTGTATGAGCAGGGTCGCTTACACCATTCCTTGCTTTCATTTCCAAATTCTTGCTTCTATCATTCCCGGCTAACAATCCCAGAATGTTGCCATAAATTACAGGACGATACCTATTTTTTTGAACTGCCAGACATCCTGACTAAAATGGGAAATAGAAAATTGCTGATCGATTGTGATTCGGGCTCTACAGGCTCCCCAAATAAATCATGTCTTCAGGAAACGGACCTCGTGATAAAATGCCTGAAATTACTATTGTTAATATATCATTACAATCATCGGCAGCCAGGCCCTCAATCGATCGGAATTATATCACCGTTCAGGTCACAGGCAACGCATATCAACCATCATATTCAGCATCAATTACCTTCATTCTCCAATCTGGTCACTGCTGACACCATAGAAAGATATCAGGGTGCAACACGGGATGTTATCATTATAAGCTTTGGCATACAGCATGCGTCGCTCCTCGAAAACATACAGTCAATCTCTTCACAAGGTATCGATAGGAAATTGAACGTCGCACTGACGCGAGCACGGGAGCAAATCATATTGATCGGAAACACCAGACTTTTGAAAATGAAATCACCCTACCCTATGTTGTTTGCTGAATATACAACTCTTTCAATTTCAGAAATAGAAAAAATGTACGAAATGACGCTTGATTATCACGGAATAAAACCCCAGTTTCTGAACACTTTATAAGTTACAAACCCAACAAGCCATCGGGCAAGTTCATGTAAAGATATTTTCTGGAGGAGTCGATTTTTTCAATGAAAGCTTCGTTCAAAGGGATCAATATTTGTTTCCCTTTCAAAGGAACAATAGCCATCAATTGAGAGGGGTACTCGACAATTTCGCTAATAGTCCCAATCACTTTTCCGTCCTGAAGTATTGAAAACCCAACCCAACCAAATGATTCTTTCTTTTGCAGAAATGAATCGGAGTGAATATCTGAAGTACGCAAAAATATGTCTCGCAGCGTGAATTTTGCTGCATCTTCAGGGCTGTCAACTTCCTCAAATTTCACCATGAGATAATTGGTTTCCCACTTTTCTTCGATAAACCATGGAACAAAAGCACCATTCATCTTGATGAAAAGGTGATCACTCGCAATAAAGTCATCAAAAAAATCATCTTGAACATCAATTTTCAAAGCCCCATCTCTTCCTACAGGTTTCTGCACAATACCGATTTTTGAATATGACGATTGCATGTTCTATGGTTTGTAGGAGAGTAATGTCAATGTATGTATAAATCCCTTTTGGGCTTTCTTTTCCCAGGCATCATTTGGTCTCGTACCATCTCCATCCAAAATCACCATTTGCTTCCTGATCAAACCGACTCCCTCTCCAAAATACTCTACAGATTTACGTCTATCAAGCAGAGTCGAGGCATCGATGTGGTCCACCTTTATGACGGCACACTTTTCCTGAACACAGGGAACATCGATATTTTGAGTAGAAATACGATACCTCCAATTCTGAAAAGGCTGGATTCTCTCTCCCTGAAGCTGGATAAATCTGTCACTGTCAAAATACACATTTCCGTCCCATCTCGTTCCGTCACGGAAAGGATACACGAATTTTATAAATGAAATATTTTCCTCAACCCTGACAAGCTGCCCTTCTCCGTGCCTTACCCTCCAGGAATGTAAAGGTATCCATCGAATGCTGTCAGAACTGTAATACCTCAACCACTCAGTCCACACTTTCCCATCTTCTGCTTCAAATGTTTCACCGGCAATTTCCTTCAGATAACTTCGAGTCGTGTCTATATCACTGCCATTATTCAACCAAACGATACTGTCTGATGCGTAAATCCATTCCCTTCCAACCTCTATGGGAAAGAATGCAGCTCCCTCCGAAAAGTCAGGCTCCTCTGTTTGGTTGACGCAACCAAAAAAAAGAAAACACATGCTAAACAATAATGCTGTTTGACGTCCCATTCTAAAAAATAGTTAGGGATTTATACTTGCAAACACTTGCTCAGGAATATTTTCCTCCGTCTGCCGGCGATGGCCAGCACGAATAATCCCCCCCCCAATGACATCATCTCCTTCGTAAAACACCGCTGATTGTCCTGGGGCAATCCCCTTGACGTTCGCATAGAACTCCACATCAATATTATCACCATTGGGATGCAAAGAAGCGAGTACTCCCCTATCATTGTATCTTACCTGAGTTGTCGCCTCAAGGCCAGGCTGAATATCCTCATATTTCATCAGATTGATTTGCCCTACCGACATACCGTTCTTCACCAGATCCTGCACTTCACCCAAAACAACTGTATTTGTCTCAGGGATGATTTCTG
>JAJTEZ010000176.1 GCA_021298335.1 Saprospiraceae bacterium
TTTGCTCTTCATTGCATTCTGTCACCTGACTGCGGACTTTGTCAATCTGGCATACACAGGGATTCAGCACCTGGATCGTATCGCAGCAATTAGGGTTGTCATTGGCACAAACTACCAGTGTGTTGTATTCTTCTACAGTGCTACTTGGAAAGTTATCCAGTTTGAGGGGCAGTTGCGAATACTGGTAGTACCCATAAAATTTACCATTGTTATAGAGGTCAAAGCCATTATCAGGTGCGTTATGTTCCAGGTCAAACGACAACGTGTACAAATTGCCGTCACAGGCTGTTGTAGCCACCTCCCTGAACCTGACCGAACAATCGGCATTACAGCACTGCTTGCCTGCATTGATAAACGAAGTACATGTAGTGTTCACCACATCGCGCACCACAAACTCATAGTTCGTGACACAGTCCGCCTGCAGAGGGCCGATGACAACCGGAAGAGCATTGTAATTGAATGTTCCGTAGTTCCTGCCATTGCCCTGGACCTTAAATTGCTCAGAGGTGCCGCTATGAGGGAAGTTGAGATGAACAAAAAACTTACCTGCTACATCACAGCTGTCAATTACAAGCTGGATATCGCCGATGGTACATTGGCTTTGAACCGGTAGCTGCGCTGACACAAAGTACAGTATGCAACTTATGAAAAACTTTTTCATGCTCAAATTTATTTATCATGTAATATTACTGTTTTTTACTATTTGAACATGTTAATGACGTCTGTTTTTCGATAAAACCAGGGAATTCAGGCCTGATATGTCATGATTTTTTCACCTGCATGTGAATAAGCTGGAATTTTTAAGTAGTCACGCGGAAAACTTATCAATGCTGCCCTGCATTCGCGAGGAATTCATATATTTGCTTTTGTTTCCCTGTTAAGTAACATCTTTTTTCACATTAAACACTGTTTGAACGATGCCTTACAGAGTCTTCTCCCTAATTTTACTTGTATTTTTGTGTGTTCACGCTCAGGCTGCGATTTTTTGTCCGCAAGACAAAACCATCAGTTGTTATGACGACATTCACGCATTGTCGCTCACTGGCATGCCTACACTGATTGGATATCCTCAGGAACTGGCAAGGTACTCAGACCAGGGACCCAATGGCATATGCAATGCCGGAATCATCAACCGCACCTGGTATATCGATGTGAACCAAAACAATCAACTGGATTCCGGCGAACATGCCTGCGTGCAGAAAATTACGGTACAATATATTGGTGTACCTGTCACTGTCAACTTTCCGCCAGATCGTCAGTATTCTTGTGTGGAGGATATACGCCTGGAGCATCCGGAATGGACATCGGGTGCATGCGACATGGTGGGTGTAAGCAGGCAGGATCAGGTATTCAACGTATCTGCAGATGCCTGTTACAAAATTCTGCGCACGTTTACAGTCATCAACTGGTGCACTTACCTTCCCGGTACTTCCGGATGGAATGGCCAGGGCATCTGGACGCATACACAGGTGATCAAGGTGGTGGAGGAATCTAAACCTGTCATAGCAACCTGTGCACCGGTCGTGATCTCGACTGATGCGGGGTGCGAGGGGACGTTTACCATCAGAAATAGTGCTGATGATCCGGGTAAGTGCGGAAGGCAATCGTTGCTATGGACGGCAGAAATAGACCTTTGGTCGGACGGCATCATAGATTACAATTATGGCTTCAATCAACCCGGACAATTCAGGCTGGATAGCGTTGCCAACAAAAAGGAAGTGGTGATTACATTGCCCGGTAAAGTGCGCATGGGAACTCACAAAGTCAACTGGAAAGTGCGTGACCTTTGCGGCAACAATACATCCTGCACGCAATATGTGCAAATGGATAACTGCACCCAGCCCGTGTTTTTACGGTATTCATTTTCAAAGGATGTCAACGATACCATTCGTGTCATCAATTGTGCGAACGCCGGATTTCAGTATTATACCCTGTACGTCACTGATTTGATGGGCAACCAGGGGTATGCCGAGGTGTATCTTCTCGCATTTGATAATGGCAGCTGCAATCAGACGCTTACGCTTACAGGCACAGTCACCGAGTCAGGTGGAGCGGCCCTACCGGAAGTACAATTTGTGTTGTCCCATCCAGACAAGGCGACAGAAGTAAAAACCAGTTCTAACGCGGCCGGAAAATTTGACTGGCAGAAAATCGGCTTGTATAAAGAAATGCAGGTCAGTGTGGAGTCACCGGTTGTAGTATCTTCACCATTGTGGCATGAACGCGTCAACTTACTGGATCTGAAGTTGTTGCAGGACCATGTCTTAGGTTTGCGGACACTGCAAAATTTCGAATGGGTTGCTGCTGATGTCGACGGAGATCAGTCCGTAAGGGCAAGGGATGTGGGCGAATTGAAACACCGTATCCTCCATCCGTCAGAGCAAGTGAGACAAAGACGTTTTTTTGTGGATACAGACACCGTGAGCAACGGAGAAGCACTGAAGACTCTTACTTCGGTGGTGACATTGGGGGCGTCGGATGGGACACTGGATTACAGGGCAGTTTTGGTGGGAGACATCTCCGGGGCCAACCAGGCCAAAGTAGCACCCAGAAATAAGGCCTTTTGCAAACTTACAATAGAAGGTGACTGGGCACATGTCATTCTGGAAGAAGATATCGATATGGAAGGAGTGCAGATGACGTTGCAATTACCTGAGGGTGTCGTACCTACTACTGTCAACTCAGAAGCTTTTGGACAACAACAGCTTGCATATTGCCATGACCCCAAGGAGCAGGTTTTACGCGGCATTCTTCAGGGACGAAATGCATGTCGGAAAGGGAGTCGGGTGATGTCGGTTCGCTTCCAGGATGAGTTACAACTTCAGCCTGCCATCATAGCAGAGGAATCCGGTATACTGCTGCCTGGATATCGGTATCTGGGATTGAGGGGGGAAGCCGGTACAACAGTCAATTCCCAGGTGATGGTTTCTCCGAATCCAGGTCCGGGAGTTTTCACATTGAACGACTCCAGTGCCAAAGTTCTTTCTGTGACTGATGGAACAGGTAGACAGGTCAACTGGCAGCAGACAGGGCAAATGCTGCAACTGGATGCTGCGACAGGCATATATATTGCACTTTTGGCCACAGATTCCGGTCAAAAAACCATTCGCATCATCGTGGCGAGATAAGCGGGAATTTGTTAATTATTTGCTAAAGCGGGAACTAAAAAGGGAAATACAGCGTCCTTTGGATGTTTAGAAAGGGTAAAATGTCTAAATTTGTCGTTTTAGGCAATTTACGTATAACAATTCATTGAAATATTTATCATTAAAACACTTCTGTATGGCAATTTTAAGATATGTAACATTTCTATTGTTTCCTTTGGTGATGGTTGCTTCATGTGGTGCGATTAAAGGCACCGAAATTACAGGTAAGCTGGCCGGAGCTGAAAATATGACTGTTTACCTGGATGTAGCGTCGTTTTCACAAACGTCAAGCATCCTGTTGCAAGAGACAGTAGGCGCTGATGGCTCATTTAAAATGTCCTTTCCTGACGGTATTAAAAAGGGAGTCTATCGGTTGCGCATTGGCGAACAAATGGCCGATCTGATCATGAATGGCAGTGAAAAGAACATTTCCATCAACGGCAATCTGGCTGATTTGAACCAGTTTAATTACACTGTCACGGGCTCACCACTTTCGGAGCAATACCTGAAAGGGGTGAAGGATTATCTCGCAAACCGGGATGTCAACGCACTGACACAGTTTACCACCAAAACTGCAGATCCATTGGTAGGATTTTCCATTGCCATGCGCTTGTTTACTATTCGCCCGGAAGCGATGAATGTACACAAGGAGGTGGTTGCCAAAATGAATGCACAATATACTGACCTCCCCCTCACCAAAGAGTACGCTGGCATTTTACAGCAGGTGGAGCAGCAGATGATGGCAGAGCAGGCTAGTGCGAAAATCAAGGTGGGTGAGCCAGCTCCCGACATTTCTCTTCCTGACCCAAATGGGAAAATGAGAAAACTGTCAGATTACAAGGGGAAACTGGTGTTGATTGATTTTTGGGCTTCCTGGTGCGGTCCTTGCCGTAAAGCCAATCCGCATGTAGTCGAAATTTATCACAAGTATAAGGATCAGGGCTTTGATGTCTTTAGTGTGTCGCTGGATGGTATAGACAGCAGGACTGCAGAGAGAATCGGTGATCCTGCACAGGTGAAGGAGCAGGTTGAATCATCAAAACAGCGATGGGTCGGTGCTATTGAGCAGGATCAGCTTGCATGGCAAGGTCATGTTTCCGATTTGAAAAAATGGGAATCCGGTCCTGCTGGTGATTATGGTGTGAGAAGTATTCCTCAGACATTTTTAGTGGGCAGAGATGGAAAGATTGTCGCCATTAATCCAAGAAATGATTTGGAAGAGCAGGTAAAGAAATTCCTCTAAACCGAATGTGAGAAAATATTGAGGGGTAGCCTGACGTTCTGTTTTCAGGCTGCCCCTTTTTTGTCTGAGAGAAAACTAAAATCATTGAAAAAAATATATGTATAGTATTTATGCACAAATCTTTCTACATTTGTATTTTTATAATATTCACCAACCCAAAGCAAGGATATGACATTCAGGGAGATAGGACTTGATGAAAAAATTCTGGAAGCGATATCCTACATGGGATTTGAAAATGCTACACCTATCCAGGAATTGACAATGCCTGCAATATTGCAGGGACGGGATTTGATTGCCTGTGCACAAACAGGGACGGGAAAAACAGCAGCTTTCATGCTTCCTTTACTACACAGAATGGCTGTGGAACCTCATGATGGGACGAGCACCCTTGTTATAGTACCTACAAGAGAACTGGCTGTGCAGATAGACCAGCAGATTCAGGGTTTTGCATATTTTGTGCATGCCTCGTCAATGGCGATTTACGGTGGCGGTTCGGGCAGTGAATGGGAAACTCAGAAGAAGGCACTGCTGAATGCAGACATCATCATTGCGACGCCAGGTAAGCTTATCAGCCATATCAATATGGGAAACGTGCGGTTTGACAAATTGAAGTACCTGATCCTGGATGAGGCAGACCGCATGCTGGATATGGGCTTTTATGATGATATTCAGAAAATTATCGCAGCCTTGCCTCAAAAGCGGCAAACCTTGATGTTTAGTGCGACCATGCCTCCAAAAATGCGGGAATTGGCGAAGAAAAACCTGGCAGATCCGCTGGAAGTGACCATCGCCGTTTCCAAACCGTCAGAACGCGTGTTGCAAGCAGCCTACCTGGTAAATGACCAGCATAAAATACAGTTGATCAATGAGCTGATCAAGGACAAACCCAATTTTGAGAGCATCATCGTGTTTTCGTCCACAAAAAAATCTGTCAACGACATCGTTCGGGGCCTTTCCGGAAAAGGCTATAAAGTGGAGGGCATTTCGTCAGATCTCGAGCAAACTCAACGGGAAGAAGTACTCAACAGGTATCGGGCCAAAATAACACGAGTCATAGTGGCAACAGATGTCTTATCACGAGGCATCGACATCAAGGATATCAATCTTGTAATCAATTACAATGTGCCGGGAGATGGAGAGGATTATGTGCACCGTATAGGACGGACGGCCAGGGCTGATGCCAGTGGTGTGGCCATTACACTTGTCAATGAAGAGGAAATGTACCGGTTTGCTGCCATCGAAAAACTCATTGAGGCAACAGTCACAAAAATTCAACTGCCACCTCATATTGGACAAAGTCCTGAATGGAACCCTGCCCGTTCAAAGCGAAGTTTTCCACCCCGCAAAGGTGGAAGTACAAGTCACGGAAATCAGTCTCAGCACCGAAAAAATCCGATATCAGGGAATGCTGCAGGCTCCAATAACACAGAAGGACAAAAGAAGCGAAATTTTAAGCGGAAGCCCAAGAAAAACCAAGGCGGCAGTGGTACTTAACGCGCATGATGTTCGGTCCTGTGTGGCTTATATCTCAGTAAGTTGAGCCAACCCAGGATGAAAAGCAGCCCGCCTACCGGGGTAATCAGTCCGAAGTATGGAATGGGTTCAAGGGCCAGCAAAGGCAGAACGCACATGGTGTACAATGACCCGGAAAACAGCACAATTCCCCAAAACCAAAGGAGAAATGAGTGATCGAGGGCAGGGTGGTGCTCACCTCTGCGCAATGCAACTATGAGCATAGGAATCGCATGAACAAAGTGGTAGAGAGTCGCAGTTCGGAATGTTTCTAATAACGCAGTATCAAGATATGGTTTCAGACCATGTGATCCGAAAGCGCCCAAAGTGACTGCCATGGCTCCCGTGATTGCAGCTGTTTTAATTTGTGTGTTTGTCATAAGTATCTGTGGTTTGGTTAGTCTAGCTAAAAAAAACTTCAAAGCGGAATTATCCAGTTCACCGGGTCCTTGCCCATCTTTGTTAGGTATTCATTGGCTTTTGAAAAGTGCCTGCAACCCTGGAATGCATTGCCAGCCAAAGGGGAGGGGTGAGCAGACTCCAGGATGCAATGGTTGTTTGAGTCGATGAGGGCTGCCTTGCTTTTGGCATAGTTGCCCCAGAGCATGAAGACAATCCCTGCGTGATATGTGGATAGGTACTCTTGTTTAGCCCATGCAGTCAGATCGCCATGTGGTGGAATAGGAAGGTTCAGGTCTGCCTGAAGTTCTTTGTACACGTTTTTAAGTGATGGCGGCGTTTTGGTGCCTTTGGGAACTGAAAAGCTTAGGCCCATGGCTTCTCCCGGGTTGTGATATGGATCTTGTCCGACAATAACTACTTTTACTTCTGCCGGAGCAAGAAGATTGTAGGCGTTGAAGATCAGGTTTCCCGGAGGGTAAATCTCAATATTCTCCAGTTTTTTGGCTTTCAGTCCGGCGGTAAGTGCATCAAACCAACTGGATTTGAATTCTTCAGCCAGCGCTGTTTGCCATTCGGGATGAATTTGTACCAATCGAGGATCCATCGGAAGCTATTGTCTCTAATGCGAAAATAAGAACAAATCTATTTTTCCATGCTTTGCAGGATCATTTCAGAAATGTCCACAACCATCACGTCGTCCTGCTTGTCAAACGATTTTATTCCATCTGTAAGCATTGTAATGCAAAATGGGCAGTTTGCTACGACAGTGGAAGCTCCGGTAGTCAGAATTTCCTCTGCACGCTCTGTGTTAATACGCTTTTTACCGGGTTCATCTTCCTTAAACATCTGCGCTCCGCCAGCTCCGCAGCAAAGTCCTTTGGTTTTGCATCGCTTCATTTCGGTCAAATCGGCATCAAGCGCTGCAATCAATTCCCGGGGTGCTGTATATTCATCATTGATGCGGCCCAGATAGCACGAATCGTGGTACGTGATTTTCTTGCCTGAAAATGATCCTCCTTCTACCTTTAGCCTTCCTTCATTCATGAGCTGAAGAAGGTATTGTGTGTGATGAACTACTTCGTAATGACCGCCCAGCTCAGGATATTCATTTTTTAGTGTATTAAAACAATGAGGGCAGGCTGTGATGATTTTTTTTACACCATACAAATTGAGCGTCTGGATATTCTGGACAGCCAGCATTTGGAACAGAAATTCATTGCCCGCACGACGGGCCGGGTCGCCGGTACACATTTCCTCATTGCCGAGAATGGCAAATGAAATGTTTGAACGGCTCAGGATTTCTGCCATAGTTTGTGTGACACGCTGAGCTCTGGCATCAAAGCTACCAGCACAGCCTACCCAGAATAATACATCCACTTCCTTTCCTGCAGCATTTGCCTCAGCCATTGTTTGTACCTGGATTGTCATAGAGTTGATTTTTTTGTGTTAAAAGTAACTGTTTGCCATTTTTCAAGTACCGACAGATGTTCTCCAGCTGTCTCTCTCTGCCGGCATTTGCCACACACATCCGCTGTTTTCCATTGATGTAAACATTGGCAGCCAGTCAGCCGGGCCTGCCGACTCAGTCAGGATTTCATAGCGACGCATCTGGAGAATTGGTTCCAGTGGATCGATCAGGATCGGGCAGGCTTCGACACAGGCATTGCAAGTGGTACAGGCGTGTATTTCTTCTCTGGAAATATAGTCGAAAAGAGATTTGCCATCATCGTAGGGTTCCTTCGGAATTTTGGTACTTTCCCCGGAATTCTGACCCAGAGGAATCAACGGTGCAGAAGTGTTTTTTTGTACTTCTTCGGCGCGGTCGCGAATCGACATCATGATTTTTCTGGGGGATAGTTTTTTGCCGGTTTGGTGAGCCGGACAAACGGCAGTGCACCTGCCACATTCCGTGCAGCTAAATGCATTTAATAAATTTTGCCAGCTCAGGTCGAAGATGTCTTTGGCTCCAAACTCCCCGATTTCTGCCAACTCGGCCGCTGTGGTTTCTGCTTCAAGCCCCAGCATGGATTTAACTTCACGGGTGATTTCAGGCATATTCCGGATCTGTCCTCTGGGAGTGAATTTGCTGAAATACACATTGGGAAATGCCAGAAAGACGTGCAAGTGCTTTGAATAGGGGAGGTGAAGCCACCATCCGGTTCGCTCCACTACTGTCAGCTCATTGATCGATGAATTCTGCCACAAGTCTGCACTTAGCCAGGAGGATAGCCAAAGAGTTCCTGTATCGTGATAATGTACGGGGTCCAGTATCTGCAACTGTACGTCGGCACTGTTCATAGTAAAGATACCTGCCACCAGGAGTATCTCTCCAAACAGGATGATATTGGCATCTTTTGCTGGCCATCCACGCAATTCAATTGCTGAGACACGGGGAGTTTTCAGCACATTTCTTCTGATAAGGAAAATGAGTGTTGCCAAAAGGGCCAGCAATGACAGAACTTCAATAAAATTGATCAGCAAGGTGTAAATTCTGCCCAGGTAGGGCAGGAATATTCTGTGATTGCCCGTCACTCCATCAACGATAATTTCTATCAGTTCGATTTGCGTAAAAAGAAAGGCTAGGTAGATAAACAGGTGAAACAGTGCGGGTCCCCAGTTGGTAAACATTTTCTGTTGCCCGAATGCTACCAAAGCCATTTTCTTCCAGCGAGCAGAAGGGCTTTCTGTGGCAGACACCGGTTTGCCGAGGCGTATAGTCAGGTAAATTTGCCGGAATTTTCGAAAGGCTAGGATGCTTGTCATCGAAAACAAACACAGAAACAGAATTTGCTGCATGGTCAGGTGGCCTTGATTCGAACGCTAAAATACAAAAAATATCCCAAGGTTCAGTCAGATGTGGCGCTGTTCAGGTGAAAAAACAGAAATCTCTACTTCCTGTACGCAGGCAAATGAGATCCCGGGGGAGAAAGTGCTTCAGATTCCGGAATTGATGGTATTTTTGTGTTTTAGTAAAAATATATGCAGGTACTTACACATACTCAGATTCAGCAAAAGATTACCAGATTGGCCTACCAGATTCTGGAGCAAAACCTGGAAGAGGAAACAATTGTGCTGGCTGGAATCAATAACAACGGCTATCGTTTTGCTTCTTTATTGCATCAGGCTCTGCTGGCGATTTCCTCCAAGCCGTGTGTTTTGGTGCGTGTCCGTCTGGATCCTGCAAAACCACTGGAATTCCTACCTGAAACTGACATGGAAAAAAGTTTGATGGAACGTGCCCCCATCATTTTAGTGGATGATGTGGCCAATACCGGGCGCACCCTGTTTTACGCCTTTCAGGTTTTTATGAAGGTCTTGATCAGAAAAATGCAGGTGGCGGTTTTAGTGGACAGAAAGCATAAAATGTTTCCAATTCAGGTAGAATATGTCGGACTATCTCTCGCCACCACCATGGGTGACCACATCGAAGCTAATTTGTCTGATTCTGACAATATGACTGTTACATTAATTTGAAGAATATGGTACAAAAGCCGTGTGTATCACAATCCACAGGCCTCAAGTTGGATGGAAAAAACGAAGTACTAGGCAAAATAGGCCGTTGTTTTCTGATTTTTAGCTTTATGGCTCTTTTTGTCAGTGCTGCCTCA
>JAJTEZ010000011.1 GCA_021298335.1 Saprospiraceae bacterium
AGGAAATCTAGTTGAAATGCTCGTTTCATTTCCCAAAGATCAGGGGGGCCCACGAGGCGTTTTAGGGTATCATCCATTCCTGTCTACATATAGTATCATCACATCTGGCAGTATTGACGGGCAAGGGTTCGAATATCCTCTGTTGAATAAAATGTATTGAAGATTGTTTCATTTTTTATCAGCACATCAGCATAGTTTTCCACAAGTTCAATAGGGTAGTATGTATTTATATTTTTATTATGCAAATGTATATCAGATTTATTATCAATATTTAATGTATTAAAAAGTATACTTCCACCTGTTTCAATGATCGTTTCATACCGTACTATCCGGTCAGGAGTAAGGTAAGTAGAAAAACGGTGAAAGAACCAGTGTAAAATGCAGAGCTGCCTGTCAATCACATCTTTGTGAAAGGAGAGTGACGTGTTTAGTTCCGGGTCCAGGGCCTCAGCAACGGGCATGTGACCTGTACGGACAGGAATATCAACAGAATTCCAGGAAAGTAGTACTGCCAGTGGATTGCGCACAATGCCCAGATACGAATATCGCTGGGAAAGCTGCGGGAGGAGGGCACAAAAGGCGCCGTTATGCTTTACGGCGAGCAGATAGTCAGGCGAGAGCGATTTTTCGATTTGAATCTCTCCCGGTTCAACAAAGGATGACCGAAGCCCTGACTCATTTTTTTGAAGATTGTATGAATTACTTGGCAATTGGCCCTCGGCTTGTTTCATGCTGGCCTTTCCGGTTTTGCGGATGATTTCCCTCTGCTGCAAGAGCCACTCTCCCGTAAAATCCAGGGTATCAGTGGGGCTTTTATGTAACATCTCATGTACCGGCATGGGTTCATTGAGGGCAACACTGTTATCTGCTTTATTGATAAGCCAGCAACAAAGCGTTGTCCCCGATCGGGGAAGACCGGTAATAAGAACTGTATTGTTTTCCATTCTTCTTACCTAAAATTTCTCTGGCTCAATCCCCGTTGATTGATGGAATACAGTGTCGGAATTCGTTCCAAATTTGCATTTTGTCAAGTTCTCCAATCGAACGTTAACCCGGTAAACGTTTCTGTTTGTACTATATCGTCACGAAATAATTCCATAAGTTCAGCCCTGAGAGATGGAGCAAGGGGAGCTCCGTATTGCCCTTCGTTAAAAATCGGATATTCGGGCATTGAAAACGAGGGTATATCAAGGAAACGATACACCCGTTCAAGCTGCTCTTGCGGTGCTACAAAAAGTTTTTCACTTTGGATAAACAAAAACTGTGATCTTGGAAAATGAGCAAACCACCGTTGAATCTGTACACTGTAAAATCCTCTTGTCAGGTAACTATGTTGTAGATGGCTGGCGTGTTTTTGAAGGCTGCCGTCCAACAACTGGTCTTCAGCACCCTGTAAACGTTGTGCTTCCATTCCAATTGCCTCTTCAAAAGACTTGACAGTTTCATGCGAATATTTCAGACCATGCCTGAAGTGCGAGTAAGCCCGATCCACAGGATTGCGCAGTAAAACTATCATTTTTACATGCGGCAGGTGCTTTTTCACGCGTTCCGGAACACAGGGATGAAACAGATAGTAGGGTGTAGCCTCACCGGTGATCTTTGTAGCATCAACAGGAAAGAGTGAACTATACCATTCAAATCCCCTGTAGTATTGGATGTCAAAAAAATGAAATTCCTTGACCTGATGGAAGATGATGTCAGGATGTTGGTTTAAGTAGGCATGCAATGATGTAGTGCCTGCTTTTTGCGCACCCAGAATCAGAAAATCAGGATTTTTTGACATGACAATAGTAAATTAGAAATTGATTGAAATACTTAATAAAGACTTCTCACCTGGCTTAGAATTTCAAGAAATTGAGTTCTTTCCCGTTGAATCGTCCGCTCCTTAATCAAATCTTTTGCTCTTGATTTTATATTATCCGCCTCCAGTGTGCTAAGTTGGAGGCTGGTATTTATAGACCGAATTATTTCTTCTTTGCAATAGGAGGGGAAAAAACCATTGAACCCATCCTGAAACTGAGATGTAGCACCATCGTGCATCGGGCAAATAGCCAGACAACCCGAAGCTACCGCCTCCCAGAAAGGCAGAAAGTAACCTTCCTGCTGCATAGGTAGCACGACAGCAATCTCTGAATAACTGAGGATTTCCAAAAACTCACTTCGCGGAATGTGTTGCGTCAAACATATTGATTTGATGCCTTCGTTTACAAGGGCAGACTGGATCTCAGCTGCCAACTCCGGATTTTTTAGTCCGGCAATGCACACTGTATAGACGCGCTGTGTGTGCCCGGAATGATATAATGCAATCTCTTCCAGGTCTATCCCATTCATGATGGTGAATACGGGTCCGTTAACGATTCCTGTCTCTTCAATGGCTCGCTGGACTTCCTGGCTCACACAAATTCTGACAGCCCTGTGCGAAAGAAACGAATACAAGGGATTTTCAGGATTTGCATGCCTGGTACTTTGTATCAGATTGATGACCGGTTTGGGAAAGTGATTTCTTTGAGGTTGCGGAATGCTCACCCAGTCCATTCCCCCCAGAAAAAGAATATCTGCTTTTTCGGGCGACCATTCTTCCAGTTTTTCTTGCCCGAACGGAAACCATGGATTTTCTTCATCCAGTTGACTTTGCCCGGTAAAATAAATCCGGGGTGAACATCCGGTTGTATGCTCCAAATGCTGGAAATAATGCCAGACTTTCAGATGTCCACCGGTGATGCCCTGGAAGTCTCTGAAGAAATAAACATAATTAGATGCCGGCAGTATAGAGAGAGAGTTTTGAATGTAAAAACATGGTCAGTGTCAGAAATCAGGACTGAGACATATGTCTGGCGGTATCCACCGCGATCGAAGGCGCAAGGGTATATTTGCCTGTATCAATACTGAAATAATTGCCAAACTGCTGGCAGCCCACGTCATAGCGGCGATGCAGCATGCTTTGAGGGTCATCGATTCCGGAGTGCCCCCAGGCAGAGATAAATCCGCCCAGGACATCCCATTTTTCAGGATTGCCATTCAGGAAACGCTGCATTTGGGGTACCAGAAAGGCCGGCAAACGTCTGATTCTCTTTCTTACTTCCGAGGTTCATCTTTGTCCGCTGTACTGTTTACGTACCGCCTATTGCCGGAATCAGGAAAAGGAAACACCCTCTCAATTATGACATACCTACACCACCATGCCCGCCGCCACGGTCACATTAGTCCCTTCATCAATCAGGATGAAAGCACCTGTGGGCCTATTCTTCCTGTAACTATCCATAAACAATGGGGATGTTGTTCTCAGCCTGACCCGTGCAATGTCATTGGCTGACAACTGTTGGCTATTTTCTTGACGGGATAATGTGTGCATATCCACCCGATACAGAATCTCTTTCAGTACACATTTTACCTCCCGGCTCGTATGACGTAATACAAGTCGTGTACCTGTGTGTACCGGATGATTGTCCAGCCAGCAGAGCATGGCTTCTACATCCTGGCTTATGACGGGCTGATTGGCGGGGCGGACAAGCATGTCTCCCCGACTGATATCAATATCATCCGCCAGCTCCACTACGATCGATTGCGGGGCAAAGGCCTCCTCTGTTTGTCTGTCAGGGAGGTGGAGGGCCGTAATCGTCGAAGTAAAACCAGAAGGCAGGGCCATCACTGTCTCGCCTTTTCGGAGGATTCCGCTGACAAGTTTTCCTGCGTAGCCCCTGAAATCGGGGTTCTCCTGCGTTTGCGGGCGGATGACCGTTTGCACCGGAAAGCGCATGTCGACATGGTTTGTATCATTGGCAATCTGCACATGTTCCAGATGGTATAGTAAGGTGGGGCCATTATACCAAAGCATCTGTTCAGATCGGTTTACGATATTATCACCATGAAGAGCCGATACTGGAATACAGGTGACATCAGGGATTTCCATACGGGAGGCAAAATCGCTATATGCGGAGATGATCTCCTCAAATACTGTCTGGCTGTAACCTACGAGATCCATCTTATTAACACACAGAACGAGGTGTTGAATCTGCAGCAATGATGCAATAAAGCTGTGTCGTCTGGTTTGCTCCACGACACCATGGCGTGCATCTACCAGCAGAATTGCAAGATTGGCGGTAGAGGCACCGGTTACCATATTCCGTGTATACTGAATATGCCCCGGCGTATCAGCGATAATAAATTTTCGCCTTGGTGTGCTGTAATATCGGTAAGCGACATCTATGGTGATGCCCTGAATCCGTTCATCGCGCAAACCATCAGTCAACAGAGATAAATCCAGATGGTCCAGTCCTTTTTTCTGGCTGGCTGCCGTGACTGATGCCAGCTGGTCTTCAAAAATACTCTTGCTGTCATATAGCAGTCGTCCGATGAGCGTGCTTTTTCCGTCATCGACACTCCCCGCGGTTGTAAATCGTAACAGATCTTCTTTTTCTGGCATAATCTTTATAAAATGTACTATTTTGACAAAATTGGAGGATGATTATCAAAAATATCCTTCTTTTTTCCGGTCTTCCATGGCTGCTTCGGACCGTTTGTCGTCGGCCCGGTTTCCTCGTTCTGTCTCTCGAGAGGTGGCCACTTCATCAATAATTTCGTCCAGTGTCGCCGCCGGAGATTCAATAGCACCAGTAATGGTGAGATCGCCGATTGTCCTGAATCGAATTTCCAGTTCCTCCAGCCGATCTGTGGCTAGCAACTGAATAAAGGGAGAGTGGGCCAGCAGACTCATGCCCCGGCGCACACATAGTCGACGGTGAGTAAAGTACAGAGATGGCAAGGGAATCTGGCGCCACCGAATATAATTCCAGATATCCAGTTCTGTCCAGTTGCTGATGGGGAAGATGCGGAAGTGTTCGCCCGGCATTTTTCTACCATTGTACAGATCCCATAATTCCGGGCGCTGGTTTTTAGGGTCCCATTGCCCAAATTCATCCCGATGCGAAAAAAAACGTTCCTTCGCTCTTGCTTTTTCTTCATCGCGACGGGCTCCCCCCAATGCGGCATCAAAACCGTATTCTGCCAATGTGTCCAGGAGTGTTACAGATTGAGCCTTGTTTCTGCTAGCCTGGGATCCTTGTTCTTCACGCACCTTGCCCTTGTCAATGCTCTCTTGTACTGAACCCACAATAAGACGTGCCTGAAAACGCTCCACCAGGGCATCCCGGAATTGCAGCGTTTCAGGGAAATTGTGCCCGGTGTCAATATGTACCAATGGAAACGGGAGCCGTGCAGGTGTAAAGGCCATAGCAGCCAGATGAGTCACCACAATCGAATCCTTGCCTCCAGAAAACAAAATGCACGGATTCTCAAACTGTGCATATGCCTCCCGGATCGCATAAATCGCCTCCGCTTCCAGCTCTTCCAATTGGTTAAGTCTGTATTTTCTTGTCATTTGATTCGGTGTAAAATGAAATCTACAAATTCGACTGCCAGCTCTTCCCGGCTTCCAGAAGCAGTATCCAGTGTCAGATCCGGACATTCAGGCACTTCATACGGACTATCAATGCCTGTAAACTGTACAATTTCTCCCGCCATTGCTTTTTGATAAAGTCCTTTTGGATCACGGCTGACACATACCTCCACCGGACAATCTACAAACACTTCAAAAAACTGAGATTGCCCAATGATTGCCCGGGCAAGATTTCTGTCATCCTGCATGGGTGAAATCAAGCTAACCAACACAACAAGACCGGCATCACTCATCATTCGTGCCACTTCAGCAACTCTTCTGATGTTTTCCCGTCGTTCTTCCATCGTAAAGCCCAAATCATGGCATAATCCTTTTCTCGTATTGTCTCCGTCCAGAATATAGTGCCCAATCCGATGTTCAAAGAGGCGTTTTGATGCCAGATCGGCCAGCGTGGACTTTCCAGCTCCGGAAAGACCTGTCAACCAGAAGACGCCGCTCAAGTGGCCGTAAAGGCTGTTTCTTCCCTCTTTGGTCACAGAAAAGTTGTGAGGAATGATATGCTGTCCGTAACTCATGCCTCTCTGTTTTTAGATTCCCTGGCGGGTAGACCAAAGTTGATCTTATACCACATTCGTTCGTGCAAAAAATAAAGCGTCATTTTCGTCAATAACTCCAGAAATCCAATTTTTAGCCCTACAAACGGACTGCCCGTAATCAGCCATCCTAAGAGGATTGTATCTATGGTTCCAATGATCCTCCAGGTAATGGTTTTGGCAAGATGCCGCTTTACGGTAGGGTCTTTTGGAAAGAATCGATCAATGAACATAAGAATGAAGTTGTGAAATTGTAAAACTAATTATTCAAATATGGCTTTGCCTCTCATATGTCGCATTCCCGACAATGATATGTAGTATTTGACGCATATGTAATACTGCGGACAACATGTAATTTGATTTTTTCATTTACATGTTTCGCAAGGCAAAATTCTGATCATCAGGAATCAGTTATCAACCTTATCCAAAATACAGTCCAAGGCTGTGATCCAATGAGGAATTTCGAACTGCAAATTAGTTTTTATTTTTTGTTTTGCCAACACACTCCACTGCGGTCGAGGTGCTGCACTGGCAAACTCACGTGAAGCAATGGGGTGCACATGACAATGATATTCCTTGCATTCCATAATACGACAGGCTATATCGTACCAAGAGATGCATCCTTCATTGGAATAATTGTAGATGGTATGAAATTTGGGATGAAACGCATTAGTTTCTACATGCCATTTTTCTGTCATCAACAGTAAGGTACGGGCAAGATCTCCGGCCGATGTGATGCATCCAAACTGGTCGTTTACCACCTGAATCCGGTCCTTCTCTTTGCCGAGGCGAACCATGGTTTTGACAAAATTATGCCCGTAAGGAGATACAACCCAGGATGTCCTTACAATCATCGCAGGAATTCCGGTATCCCGAACAGCCTGTTCTCCAGCTACCTTGGATCTGGCATAGATTCCTTGTGGATTCACCGGACTTTCTTCATGTAATGGGAAACCGTTATACGTATGATACACATAATCAGAAGATATATAAATCATTCTGCATCTGGTATGCCGAAGGGCTGATGCGATATTCCGGCTGCCGTCCCGATTTACGGCAAAGCAAAGATCCTGTTCTGTTTCAGCTTTATCTACTGCTGTGTAGGCGGCTGCATGAATCAGGTAGTCCGCATCGCAATTTTCCAGTAGTGCGTTTACAGCATTTGAGTCTGTAATATCCAGTTCGGTTTTGGTTAAAAACCTGAGCGAAAGATGAGGAAAATGAATGGATTCTTCCTTCAGAGCTTGCCCCAGCTGTCCTGAAGATCCGGTTACATAAATGCGAAGAGGGGTCATGTGATGTATGATTGAAAGAAACTAAACTTCAGCAAATACGAAGGAAAGGAGTCATTGTATGATGTCTGGAAGACCATAAATTTTACCACAACTCTTACTCTATATTCATAACGTCCATCAATCCTACTCCTTCACAAATGGCTTATGTTGCACAAAGAGCTCTTGTTGTTGGTCTTTATCAGACACGATACATTCACTTGGAGGTAAAATCCAGTCGATATTCAGCTGAGGGTCATCAAAGCGGATTCCTGCCTCTGCTTGCGGATGATAAAACTGATCACATTTGTAGGAAAAAATAGCCGATTCAGATAGAACGATATAGCCATGTGCAAAGCCCTGTGGAACAAACAGTTGTTTTTTTGAAATGTCATTTAAAATCACTGAAAGTGATTTTCCAAATGTAGCTGAACCCGGGCGAATATCTACGATGACATCTAATACTTCACCAAGGGTGCATCTCACCAGTTTGGATTGGGCAAAAGGAGGCAACTGGTAATGCAGTCCTCTGAGTACACCACGTGTCGAAAGGGCCTCGTTGTCCTGTACAAACTGAATCTTCTGAAGACTTTCCGGTAAGGTCGACTGGTTGAAGGATTCATAAAAATACCCTCTCCTGTCGTGCCAGATGTAGGGTTCATATACCCAAACACCTTCAAATGTGGTTGCAATCCAAGACATGATTCTGATTATTTTTCCCTGAAATAAACACTGACCGCTGCTCCCGTGAGTGGAAAATGCTTACGAAGCTGATTTTCAATAAATTGCCTGTAACTTTCCTTGACATGATCAGGATAGTTGCAATATAATACAAACGCAGGGTAGGCCACAGGCAATTGGGCTATATATTTGATTTTAATATACTTCCCTCTGTGTGACGGCGGTGGATTTTTTTCGATGACCTCCAGCATGACATCATTCAATTCAGAGGTCTTTATTTTTCTGGACCGGTTTTCATAAACCTCCAGGGCTGTTTCTACTGTTTTGAAAATCCGTTGCTTTTCATGCACTGAAGTAAACAGTACCGGAACATCTGTAAACGGAGCCATTTTTTCTTTCAGACGTTTCTCAAAATCTCGCGCTGTATTAGTTTCTTTTTGAATCAGGTCCCATTTGTTGACGACAATTACCACCCCCTTTTTTCGTTTTTGGATCAATCCCAGTATGCTGAGATCCTGTGCTTCAATACCGGCGGTGGCATCCAGCATGAGCAGACAAACATCTGCTTCTTCCATTGCTTTGATGGATCGAAGAACGGAGTAAAACTCCAGATCCTCATGGACTTTTGCTTTTTTCCGTATTCCTGCTGTGTCGATCAGGTAAAATTCTTTTTCAAACTTATTGTAAAGCGTATAGATGGCGTCTCTCGTAGTGCCTGGGATGTCTGTGACAATATTTCTTTCTTCACCCACAAGGCTGTTTGTCAGAGAGGACTTGCCCACATTGGGTTGACCAACGATAGCTATTTTTGGAATACCGGGTTTCAGCATGTTTTGTTCCTCTGTAGCTTCGTCGGGCAGAACTTCTGAGACGATATCCAGCAACTCACCCGTACCACTGCCGGAAATGGAAGAAAGGAATACTGTGTCATCAAAACCCAAGCTCCAGAACTCGTTGGCCATCATTTGCCGTTGAGAATTGTCCACTTTATTGACAGCCAGGATGACTTTTTTTGGATTTTTCCGAAGCATTCGGGCAATTTCTTCATCCAGATCCGTGATGCCTGTGGTCACATCTGTCAAAAAAACAATGACTGAAGCCTCATCAATGGCAATCTGGACCTGCCTTCTGATTTCCGCTTCAAAAATATCAGAAGAACCTTTGACAAATCCTCCTGTATCCACCACGGTGAAGTTCTTTCCGTTCCAGTCTGAAAAACCATAAATCCGATCTCTCGTGACTCCCGACACATTATCAATGATTGCTTTTCTTTCACCTATCAGACGATTGAATAAGGTAGATTTTCCTACGTTGGGTCGTCCGACTATGGCCACTATGTGCGACATGTATCTGATTTTTCAACTGCAAAAGTAATAAATTTCGCGGCATGGAATTGTATGTTCCTGTTCGAGATGCAGAAAACAATTCCAAACCAGACAAGATTTTATGTTTTTGTAGTCTTTCTTAAAGAATAGGTGGGTCATTCAAGAGTCGTAAAACATGGTAGACTATTAAATCAATGCGTATCAGAACATTGTGTACCGATCAGCACGAAAAATAACCGGCTCAGTCTATCTTTTTTACATTCTGCAAAATTTATTTTTAATTTTTTCTCTTTTCTGAAACAATTATTCAATTCGTTTGTTACGATTTTGAAAGTCTGAAAGAATATAATTTTTTTTTCATACTGAGAATTAACCATATAGAAATAATATTTTAAAAATTAATGCGATGGCAGACTACAAAATGGACAAAATCGATTTGAAGATTGTGCGTATGCTCCAGGAGAACAGTAAGATTACAAATCTTGATCTGTCAAAAAAGATTGGACTTTCACCTGCACCTACTCTGGAAAGAGTCAAAAAGCTCGAACAAGCTGGAATTATCCAGAGTTATCACGCAAAGGTTGACTCAGCGGCTATTGGTCTGAATGTAAAAACTTTCGTTTTGGTTTCGTTGGCATGGCAGAAACCTAATGCACTGGATAATTTCATTTCCAAGGTTAAGGCAATTCCCGAAATTACAGAATGTTATATCATCACAGGTGATGCTGATTTTCTGTTGAAAATTGTGTGCAGAGACATCCCAACTTATGAAAAATTACTGTTCAAAACATTATCCCAGATTGAAGAAATAGAGCGTCTGAAAACATTGATGACGCTTTCAAAAGTGAAGAAAGAGAAAGTTCTTCCTTTTGATTACGAAAATGTAGAAGAATAATTTCATCGAATTCAATGATGGCAAAAAGAGAATCATTCAGAAAAAGGAAAGATTCTCTTTTTGTCTTTTACACCTGCTTCTATGTTGTGGAAGTGCACCTTTCCCTCAAATGATCGCACCCATTATATAATGGGTACAATGCACCTGTCATCTATACAGGCATTCCGTTTTGTGGATATGGCAGAGCACGCTCTTCAAAATTGCACTTACTACGCGGCAGAAACAGATGTAGGGCTGTTGGAACGATCTTCGAATTCCTTTAGCCTGCCACCCGGAATTTCATTGCTGGATCTGCTGGGAGAAAAGAAATATATCAAGGTAGGCACTATATTGCAAAAATCCTTTGGGATAGAGTGGGAAGGGTATAAGCATATGCTCCCTTTTTTTATTTCAAGCATGCTGGCCGTCAAATGCTCCAGTGTAGACTTCCCATGCAATCTTGACCATAAATTATGGCAAATGGCGGTATCGAAAGGTATTCAAACAGGGGGTCTTGAAACCCTGGAAGACCAGAAAAGAATCCTGGATTCGATACCCATGGAATTTCAAGTACGTGAATTACTACATCTATCTTCCAACATTTCTTCGTTTCGGAAAAGAATGAAAACCTTACAGTCCTTATACGCTGAAGGTGATTTAAAGCAACTTTACAGGCTCACAAAGAAACATACAGGTCCCATTCGTCAGATCATGCTGCATCAACGCAATGCAAATATGATGGAAGTTCTTCTTCCACTGATGTCATCTCATTCCGTATTTGTTGCAGTCGGTGCCTCACACCTCGGCGGAAATATTGGTATTCTGGCTCAACTAAAAAAGAAAGGCGCTGTGATTCAGTCACTTGTAAAGCCGAATGTTTTGGGAAAACAACTGACTTAATTACCTGGGATCCTGTACGGCAAATCCTTTACTCGCTATGTCCTTGTCTGTGAGCAAAGAGATTATATAAAACAATCCAGGTAATTGCGAGCTGTCAAACGGCAATACAAGTTCTTTGCTGCCAAATACAGGTGGGTAAACCCGTGTTGAATAACATTCTTTTCCAACGGTATCAAAGAGTTTTATAGTCAAAGGATTCTGATCCGGACTGATATAGCCTACAACAATATTGCCATCATATACCCTGACTGAAGTGACTTCCAATGGCCCCTTGGGAGATAACTCCTTGCTGCAATACAAGTCAATTGCATGTTGCAGGGATGCGTAAATATTCAGCCGTTTTTCGGAGACAGTTTTACCGATAAGAGTAGGCTGAATATCTCCGTTTTTCATCAGAGCCTCCTTGACTGCCAGCACTGCCTGCGCCGGACTATTCAATACAAGATTGTGGAAGGCTTCGCACTGGATGCTGTGAATCAGAGCGGCTGCTCCTGCAACCATCGGCGCAGACAAAGAGGTGCCCGATTCGGTTTTATACAATCCTTTCGCCTTCACATCCGTGGTGAGGATGCGTTCGCCGGGTGCCGATAGATCAACACTGATTTCACCGAATCCGGTTACGGCGTCCAGCTGATCTTTACCGTCAGTACTGTTGACAATCAACAAGTAAGGACTGGGGCACAAAGAAGGCAGGTCTCCCTCGTTTTCGACGTCAACTTTTTCATTGGTTGTAGCTCCTACATTGAGGATGCCTTCTGCCCCCATTTTATCATACATGGCACACCAGGCAGGCTGTGTTTCCGGGAAAGCATTGCCCAGACCACCTGAATAATTGATGACCTGAATATTGCTTCCTTTCCCACCCTGAGTGCTATTGTATAATTTGCGCTCCTGCAACAGGTAATCCAGTCCTTTGATGACATCGCTGACAAAATTACCGATGGTAACTGGTAAAATCTTAACATCCCAGTTGATCCCACTAATTCCCTTGCTGTTATTGCCCCTTGCACCCATGACACCGATGACATTTGTGCCATGACTTTTAACATCATGAATTCCTGTACCTGTCCGTTCATTCCATCCCATCACATCATCTGTAAAGCCGTTTCCATCGTTATCTTTATTGTCCCCCGAGATTTCATCACTGTTTTTGTAAATGTTTTCTACAAGATCTTCATGGCTTAGATCAAAGCCGTCATCAATCACGCCTATGACAACATCTTTTCCCATAAAATTTTTCCCTCCGGTAGTTAGGTCCCAGGCAGCATACGCTTTGATGATGTCAAGTGCGTACTGCTCATTCAGGCGCGCGTCATTGGGTCTTCTGCGTGTTGAAACCTGCAAATCAGGGGAAACGTCATAAAATTTGGAGTGCGATTGGCAAAAGGCCAGCAACGAGGACTGGTCAAGTCCCTGAACCAGGAATATTCCAAGGTCTGCAGACAGTAAAGTGACAGAAGTATTTCCCTGAATTCGCAGTGCAGCATCCCGAAAGTACCGCTCAGGTTGTGACTCAAAGCATCTAAAGATTACGCCTCCAGGATTTTGAGCCTGAAACTCCAGAGATATCAACAAAAAAAATACAAGAAGTCTTGTAAACAGCATATATGCAGATTTATAAATACTATAGTAAATACAAAAATAGGTTTTCTTATTGTGTTCAGGAGATAAATTTATGGCACGTTCCTGGTTGTCAGGTTTTGGACCAAAACCGGGATGTGTTGTCGGGCCTGCAACATTCTGATGCCGAACCATGAGAACAATTCGCCATCAGCCAATAAAACGCTTGCCTCCGGAATGAGTTTCTGCATTTCCTCGGCGTGACGGGACCGAAAGGGGAAGGGCTCAGATGATAGCAGTACGACGTCAGGCTTTAACATTCGGATGGTTTCAAGGTCTATAACAGGATATCTTTTTTCATGTCCAAAAATATTGATGAGACCAAATTGTTCCATCATGGCATGAATAAATGTATCGCTTCCTACTGTCATATAAGGATGCTGCCAGATGAGATAGGCTGCACGGAACGTTGAATTTAGCTTTTCTCTGAAGAGTTGCGTGATTTCTGTTTGTAAATCTGTAAAAGTGCTGTATGGAAAAATTTTTGTCATATCTGCAAGCCAACTTTCTACATCGTTGACGTTTTTTATGTCAGAGACATACACAGGGCAAAACTGCCGGATAGCTTCTACATCTTCCCTCCGATTTTCCTCTTTGTTGGCGATGACAAGATCTGGAGCAAGATGCTGAATGGCACTCACATGTGGATTTTTAGTGCCTCCTATGATGGTGGCAGACTTCGGTAATGTTTCGGGGTGGATACAAAACTTTGTAATACCCACCAGTTCCCCACCGGCAATGCAATGGGCCAGTGTTTCCGAAATGGATGGCACCAGCGAAACAATGCGCAGCGGTAGCTGACTGAAAGAAAGGTCATTGCCTGTCTGATCTGTCAGGTGTAGCATTTATTTTTTGGTTTTATACTTGCCTTTGTATTGTTTTTCTCCAGCAGCAACGGCAAACGAAAAGTGGTTTTCAATGGGAGGGACAGGGCAATTATACCCGCTGCTATAAGCACACCAGGGATTATAGCAAGTGTTAAAATCGATGACAATCTGCTGGTTTTCAATGTCATTGACTGACAAGTTGATGTACCGTCCACCCCCATAGGTTTGTTCGTCATTGCTTGCATCCTTGAAGGGTAAAAACAAATTAGAACCATATAAGGGATTGCCGGGCTGAGTCATGTTTTTATAAAGCCTCACATCAAATTTTTCTACACCTCGCTCACAACGCGCAGTGGCATAGTGCAGATAGGTTCGGGTTACACCGCTATAGGTAGGCAATTCAAATGGGCGGGGATTTTCAGTAAGTTTACACTGGCAAGTCAGCTTCCAAGTGGAATCTGCTGAGAAAAATTCAAGGCTTTTTATATCATTTGAGTCCAGAGGGGATCGGGGGTCCTGTAAAAAGCCCTGGGTATATCGAAGCCGGTGCATATTCAGCTGATCTGCATAATTGTTCTGTGCCGTTGCCAAATTACCCACGCTAAACCAGGTGCACATCAACAGTAAACAGCGAAATTTGGACATATTAGTCTTTGCTGGCTGATTTGAAAATCCGATCCCAATTGATGCCATTGCTGATGTTTCCTTCCTTGGTCGAAAACCAGATAAACAGCGGTTTTCCAACTATGTGGTCATGTGGCACATAGCCCCAGGCACGGGAATCTTCTGAATTATGGCGGTTGTCGCCCATAGCCCAGTAATAATCCTGCTGAAATGTGTAGGAACTGCTTTTCTGGCCATTTATCAAGATATCGCCTCCTTGAATATCAAGTTTGTTGCCTTCGTACACCTCGATGATTCGTCTGTAAAAAGGAAGGTTGGAAAGATTTAATGGTGTAGTTACACCCGCTTTGGGTATCCAGATGGGACCGTAGTTGTCTACTGACCAGTTCTTTCCAATAATGGTATCAAAAGGAAATAATTTGGCAGGTTCAGTCTGTTGTGGATAGAATTCCACCTGTACATTCGGGTCCAGCGACTTCAACTTTTCAGCCTGTTTTTCGTCGAGGAACAGGATGCCATCACCGTTGACAAATAAATCTCTGGTTCCCATGGCATTGTCTCCGATATCAATGCCCCATTCATCCAGTTTTTTAGAGTTTGCTGTGACATTTGCCGGCAAGCGTACCTGATAGAGAAACTGAAGGTGCTCAGGGTTTTGGACGGCTTTGCCATTGAGGTACACTTGACGATTGATGATTTGGAGACTGTCTCCAGGCCCTGCAACACATCGTTTGATATAGTGATCCTTTTTATCTATGGGTCTGACGACAAAATCTTTTGATTCGACTTTTGATTGCAATTCAGGATCTGACATCATATATTCTGGTTGCCTTTGAATCTGACTTACAAAATACGATCTCTGTCGAGTGATGTACACGCTATCACCTACCGGCCAGTTGAATACGATGGGCTTGCCTGACTCAATTTTTTCTATGGCCGGAAGTCTCCAGTATGGCAGGCTGGGCTCTTTCAGATAGGATTCTTTTCCGTCCTGATGAAGGAAGCCGCAAAGACAGCAAATACGATGGATTCCACCCATTCGCGCATACCCGACTTTTTGTAAGGGTTCTTTTCCTCCAGCTGTTTCAGGCGGTAACTATCACCAGATTTTCTCGCTTCTTCCAGCTTTGAAGCAAAATCTGCTTCATCCACGACAGTCGGCCCCGTATACTTTTCATTTTTTCCTGCCAGCTTAGCAATCGCCAGCGGTGCATACAATACGGCAAGTGTCTCATCGAGAAAACCGAGTCTGCCAAAGGAGCGGAACAAATCCACAGCCATGCCCACAAAAATGAAAATGTTGACAATGGGAAAGAGCAGCCAGAGTGCATAGGATTTTTTTCGTCCGATGATACTGCACCACGACATGAAATTCAGTCCGGGGATAATGGCATGGAATGATGGTATGCCCGCTTTGGGAAACACGAGATACAGACTTCCGCACAAGATCAGATAGGAGACTAAGAGAAAAAGAAGAATAGCCACGCAAATTATTTTTAATTCATCGCAAAGATAACCATTCCCTTAAGAAACAATGAGGTGTAGTGGTACATGTTTAGATAAACAGACCGAATCGGGGGATAAAAAAGACTTCTTTTTGTATTAACCATCGGTTTTCTGTTTACTTGCAGCTGCCAGATGATTCCATTCCTTCGCCCCATTCCAGGACATATATAAAAATAATACATACATAATGGCAAATAAATCAAATCCTTTATAAAGATTTAGTGGGATTGCAGCCAGGTTGCTGATGATCCACATATACCAGTTTTCAACTCTGCGGAGTGCCATCCACCACATAGCGGTGATGGCTGAACCGGTCACGAGTCCATCCATCACGGGAGTATTTGAATCGGTCAGAAAATGCAGTATCAGAGAGATGATCAACCAGGATATCACAAATACTCTTCCGCCAGAAATCCATTCAGGCCGGGTACAATTTCTAATGACATAGGCATTCGATTGATGATCGTCCTTTTGGGTCCAGTTGTACCAGCCTATCATACTCATGATGAAATAGTAGACATTAAGTAGTGCATCTGCATAAAGGGGAGGTGACGCCACAAACAAATATAACCAGAAGGCAAGTCCGACACCGATCATGCCTGTCGGATAAACCAGGTAATTGTTTTTTCTGGCGTATGCTACGCTGGCAATTTGTGTAATCGTGCTCACCCATTCTTCCCAGCGAAGATATTGCGCCTGGGTTTTAATCAATTGAAACCACTCCCACAGGCTCTCCATATGTCAGTTGATTGTAGATTGATTCTGCCGCTTTTTGGGAGGCACCACTTTTGCCAAGAAGTCCGATCAGAGACCGATAGCTGTCAAGCATTTTCTCTCTGTTTTGATCCAGTGAATCCAGTTCTTTCAGTAAATTGGATACGGTCAGTTCATCTTGTATCAATTCGCGGACAATTTCCTTATCAGCAATTAGATTGACCAGAGAAATAAATGGTAGGTTTACCAGCCTTTTTGCAATGGCAACGGATAAAGGACTCCCCTTGTAACAAACGATGAGAGTCACTCTGCCTTTTACCTTGTGTTTTTCGAGTAATGTCTCATAAACATGGTCAGGGATGGCGGGTGCCCCTGCCAGAAGTACTGTGTCACTGACGTTCTTGATGGCTTCCAGCATGATGGGAAGCATCAGGAGGATTTCCTGCTTCCTGCTCCCAGGAAGAAGTGCAAGAATTTGATTATTAGAATTGAATTTTGACTGAAATGTATCGGAGGGCTGAAACGATCCGATGGCATCCAGTAAGGGATGACCCACATATTTTGCCTCGTAGCCGAATTTCTTGAAAAAAGCTTCTTCAAACGGCAAAATTGTAAGCAAAAGATGAGTGAATTTCCCCAGGGTATGCACCCTGCTTTGATGCCAGGCCCACACCTGGGGTGTGATATAATAAACTACGTGAAAGCCTTGTTTGAACGCCCATTTTGCGATGCGCAGGTTGAATCCGGGATAGTCTAGTAAAATGATTGTATCAGGCTTACTTTCCATGATCTCTTTTTTACAGCGGTCCAGGAAACCCAAAATAGTGCGCAGGTGGATTAGTACTTCCACAAAGCCCATAAAGGCAGTATTTTTATAGTGCTCGCTTAAGCGTACACCGGCTGCAGACATTTTATCACCACCCCAGCCGAAAAATTCCGGCTTTTTGTCTAAGATAGTCAGTTGTTTGACGAGATTGGCTCCATGTAAGTCTCCGGAAGCTTCCCCGGCTATCAGAAAATAACGCATACCGGCTAAGCGAATAATTCATTATGAAACTTCCAGATCCACGCGACCACATATATCAAAGTAGGAAACACAATCCCCCGCATCGTATCATCCCATTTCTGATTTTTTGCAATCTGGAAGGGTATCAGGTTACAGCATATTGCAATCAGCGCAATGGTGCGTAGTCGCCGGCCCGCACTCTCGGAAGATACAGCATCAATCCACCCAGCTTCAGTAAAGGTTTGGAATAAAAATTCGACGGCAACAAAGCCCAGAACCGGAACAATACAACCCAGGGTAAATCCCAGAAGTAAGGAATTCTTATCTGTCATCAATGTAAATTTTCTAAATGTTTGAATTTTGGAATGGCCGGATAAAACGTAAGATCGTGGCCTGAGGGAACAACACTCACATATTTTTGAGACAGAGCCCATATGTCATTATCGATGCTTTCCGGACTTTCATGGGAGACAAATCTGCCTGTCAGCCAGTAGTAAGTTTCACCCCTGGGATCTACGCCCTCCTGAAACTCTTCGACCCAGGTGCCTTCTGCCTGACGACAGACTTTAATTCCCTGGATTTCTTCTGGAGAACAAGATGGAATATTGACATTCAACAGATTGCAACCAGGCATTTCTTTTCTGAAAACGGCTGAGATCAACTTTTCTGCCCAGTATTTTGCCCCAGTAAAGTCAGCATCAAAACTAAAATCCAGTAAAGAAAACCCAATGGATGGGATCTTTTCAATGCTGGCCTCCATGGCTGCTGACATGGTGCCGCTGTAAATGATGTTGACTGATGAATTTGCTCCGTGATTGATCCCAGATAAGCACAAATCGATCGTTTTGTTTTTACACAGGACATTTTTTGCCAGTTTAACACAATCGACAGGTGTCCCCGAACATTCGTAGGCATCTATTCCTTCAAATAAGGCTACTTTCCTCAATTTTAGAGGCTGATTGAGGGTGATGGCATGGCCCTGTCCTGACTGGGGTGAATCGGGAGCCACAACAATCACTTCATCAAATTTTGCAGCAACTTCGACCAATGCCCTGATTCCAGGGGCAATGATGCCATCATCATTTGTGACTAATATCAATGTTTTGAAATTTTTTGCAATGTACTATTTTTTCTCTTTTCGATGGAGGGAAGATTACGCGAATTGAATGTGTTTGGATCATTTGTGTGGATGATTAGTGTCATTTCGGTGCAGTGTTTTTAATGTGATATTTGTACTTTGAAAAGGAATATTTCAGTTTTCAGAACTCTATGAAGACATAAAAGGCTGCGGGAAGACGACTGTTGTACATGGAGATGAGGCAAGATGATGGTTCTTGTCTGCCGCTAGTGGGTGTTTCATCCATTGGCGGTTTTTTTTTATTGCTCGGTCAGAGGCCAGCAGATTTTATTTCCTGAGCATTCAGTTTTATCTTTGTGGCAGTATTTCGCGACATGATGCTGAATTTTCCATGGATTGATTTTCATACGCACCGGGTGACTCAGTCGGAGGCTGACATGAAGGAAATTGTGTCAGTGCATCCAGGTAGATGGCGCGAGGCTGAATTTTACACATTGGGATTTCATCCCTGGTGGACAAACGAAAGGTTATCGGCTGCAGAAGTCGAAATGCTTACGGATCACTGGAAAAACAAGGCAGGATGCATAGCTATTGGCGAATGTGGGTTGGATCGCTTGAAAGGTCCGGAAATGGAAATTCAGGAAGATATTTTTGCCCAGCACATCAAATTATCCAGTGAATTGCAGGCACCTCTCATTATTCACTGTGTGAGGGCTTTTGACAGGCTGATTCAACTCAAGCGGGCCAGCGCTTCTTCAAACTGTGTAGTCCATGGATTCGTCAGGCATAAAATTCTGGCAAAACAACTCCTGGACAACGGCATTTTGCTCTCAGTTGCACCCCGTTATAGTATGTCTTTGGTAATGGAGGAAAAACTCCGATACGTACCCCTCGACAGGGTGTTTCTCGAAACTGACAGTGACTATTCCATTTCCATCAAAGAAAGATATCGTATTTTTGCCCAATTACGGGCGATGAAAACCGAAATGTTGCAAGAACAGTTATTTCAAAACACCATTAATTTTTTTCATAAAAAATGGCCACACCTCATTGGTTAGAACGAACAGCACTGCTCATAGGAGATGAAAATATAGAAAAGCTGGCATCGACGAGAATACTTCTTGTAGGTCTCGGTGGAGTGGGCAGTTTTGCGGGAGAATTCCTGGTACGCGCCGGCGTTGGTCACCTGACCATCATTGATGGCGACATTGTTGATCCAACAAATATCAACCGCCAGATGCAGGCCCTGCATTCTACGATAGCTCAGTCAAAAGCAACTTTATTACACCATCGATTTCTGGATATCAATCCGGCGCTGCAACTTGACTATCATGAAAAATTTATGGAACCCGAAGATATGGAAGCACTCCTGCAAAACCACAGCTTTGATTTTGTCCTGGATTGCATTGACAGTGTGACTCCAAAACTCACATTACTAAGAATGGCCCGTAAGTCAGGTACAAAAGTAATCAGCGCCATGGGAGCAGGTGGAAAAACAGATCCATCAAGAATAAGAATTGCTGATATTTCACAGACCAAGGAATGTAAGTTTGCTCAAAACGTGCGCAAAAGATTGAAGAAAGACGCTGGAATCCGTAACGGTATCATTGCCGTATTTTCTGAAGAGATTCAACCTAAGGAGGCGTTAAGGATGACAGATGGAAAAAACTACAAACGCTCTTTTTACGGCACAATTTCCTATATGCCTGCTTTATTTGGTCTCACGATGGCTTCTGAAGCGATTCGTCGCATCTGCGGATTAAAATAACAGGGAACTTATCAAAAAACTCAAAATGATGCATCATCTTGTGAGTTCTCTTTGTTGACATGCGCCACTTGCTACTTTTTGGTGCCGGTGAATGCACATTCATCTTTCAGCGAGAATCCTGCTGGTATAGGAAAGCCGGAAATTACTGTTGGTTCCCTTGTAATGATTTCAACAATCAGAACCCCACTCAGCTTTTTGTTGTCTGTGCTGATGACAAGGTCAGTCTTTACTTTTGCATCTGCCTTGATGGGTGTGGTACCCGCTCCGGGAATGATATCTCCTGGCTCAATGGACAGATTTTGCAGCGAAGCGTCTACAATGACAGTATCCTTACCAATGATTTTACCCATGACAGGTAGAGGCCCAATAGCTGATTCAATAATGATGTTTACTTCATCTTTTTTGATCAATTCAGTGATGCTTAGATTTGCAGTAGTAAAAACGGACGCAAACGGACCTTTACAAGCAAATTCACAGGCATATTCTCCAAGAAAACGCTTTTGAAACGTACAAGTACCGTCGTCTTCTTCTGCGTCAGTGCTATAATTGTCAGCCAGAGGATCTGTACACCCTTTGACGATTTCAGGTTCTTTTTTGCAACTTGTCAGTGCAACAAGAAAAAGAAAGAAAATAGCAGGAAGTATACGTAAGGATTGCATGTCATTAGTGTTGATATTGAACAAAGATAAAATCTTTCCCCTTATTTTCAAGCATATTGACATAATTTAATGAGCCCAGTCGGAATCTGAAAGGTATTTGGCTCTGTTTTTCTATCTTGTCTTCAATCTTGCAAAAGAATGCCGTCGGTAATTGATATCCCAGCATACTGGACTGCTTGGGACCAGAAATTTTCATTTTTGTAGGTAAAAATACCGCATCACTGTGACTGAGATCAGGTCTGAATGCTTTGTATAAGGAATATGCGGATAAAAAGTTCCGTTCCGAATCCATTTGTTGGGCAGTGGTTTGTATGCCCCATCCAGAAAGCAAGAGAATCAACAGAAAAGACCAGAAACCCGATGAATTATTGATTCTTTTCATCTGATTGTTGCCACTTTGCCTTTTTACTTCCTGAATATAAATCATACCGGCAAAAAACAGAGGGAATGCTGCCGTTTAACAGTTTGATACGCCTGCCGGGGCGCAATCCAAGGTGTTTGATTGCCTCGAGATGTCCTGAGAGAATCCATGCCGTGCAATTGCTGAATGATAGTTTTAGCTTGTCACCAATATGTTGATAAAACATCATGATGTCTTTCTCCTTTAATCTCGCATCGTAGGGGGGATTAAAGACAAGGTGAGCATTGTCTAATCCTTCCTGAAAAAAGAAGTCCTCAGTCCGGATATCGATCCAATCACTTAATCCTGCAGCTGCGATGTTTTCTTTTGCTGATGAGATCGCCCTTTCACTTATATCAAAACCCATTATATAGGGTTTTTCTTTCGAAGGAGTGTTTTCTGTTACTTGATCGCATATCTGCTTCCAAAGTACTTCATCAAAATGTTTCCATCGGGTGAATCCAAATTGACGATTGGTGGGATGGGGTGGCTTGCCGGCAGCCAGAAGGGCAGTTTCACAGAGGAGTGTGCCAGATCCGCACATCGGATCGATGAATGTGCGCTTTTTGTCCCAATCTGAAAGCATGACCAGACCTGCAGCCAGCACTTCATTTAATGGTGCTTCAACCTGGCTTTTACGATAGCCCCGCATATGGAGGGACTGTCCGCTGCTGTCCAGGCTGACTGTGACTATATTTTCACGAATATGCATATTGACTCGCAGGGTGGGGTGGAGGGTATCAACGTTTGGACGACGCCCGTATTTTTCACGAAATCTGTCGGCGATGGCATCCTTGGTTTTGAGTGAAATGTAGTTACTGTGTCGAAAAAGTGTTGAATTTACAACAGAATCTATGGCAAATGTTTCATCCACATCCATCCAGGACTCCCAGGGCATTTTCTTGATTTCATTGTATAGTCCCTGTTCGTCAGTGACAGGAAATTCACGAACAAATACAAGCAATTTCAAACATGTCCTTAACCAAAGGTTGCCGCGGTATAAGATTTCGTTGTTTCCAGTAAAACTGACCGCCCGTTTGAGGATAATAACTTCTTCCGCACCAAGTTGCCGGAGCTCCTCAGCCAGAATGTCTTCCAACCCTTCAAGTGTTTTGGCAATAATTTTCAACCAACAGATTTTTTATATGCCATATTAACCTCCACATTCTTTGCGCAACTCGTGCATGAGTGAATTCCAAAGGTCTCTGACTTCCTGCTTTTCATCATCATCACAAAAATCAGTGATTTCCAGGATAGTTTCGTTGGTAATGTCCGACCGGTACATTCTGAATTCAAGAAATTCAGAAGGATTCGCATCTTCCCACTCAAATTTGACTCTTTCGTCCTCAATATCATCAATTAGAAAAGCGGTCTCGCTGCTACCATTCCAGAAAAATGTATACACATCATTAGTGATGTCCACATCATCACAATACCACCTGACCAAACAGGCAGGAGTTGTGACAAAATTATAGATGATGGTCGGTGAAGCTCTGAAGATGAATTCCAGATCGATTCTAACCCTTTTGCTCGGCATGAAAAATGTATTTTCTTTGATTTCCAGGAATGAGTCCGCAATAAAAAAGATTTTTTCCAAACTGCAAAAGATTTGAACTTTTTTTAGAAATTTTTAATTATATAGTTATCAATTTGGAATTGGCATGGTTCTTTCAATTGGATTCCATGCTGTAACTTTACCATAACATAGTAAAGCGAAAAATACCTTGAAGCAATCCTTATGAGAAATAAAAAAAGTATCTTTGCGGCCCGGCCGTAAAAATCTTCATTATCAGCAGAATATAGTTCACGAAATTGTTTGAATGAGACAGTTAAAAATAACAAAATCAATTACCAACAGAGAGAGTCAGTCTCTCGAGAAATATCTGCAGGAGATCGGGAAAGTAGATTTGCTCACACCCGAGGAAGAAGTGGATCTCGCGCAAAAAATCAAGGAAGGTGATCAGGAAGCGTTGGAGCGTTTGACAAAGGCCAATCTCAGATTTGTAGTTTCAGTCGCAAAACAATACCAGAATCAGGGACTTTCTTTGAGCGATTTGATCAATGAAGGCAATTTGGGTTTGATCAAGGCAGCGCAGCGATTTGATGAGACCAGGGGATTTAAGTTTATCTCTTATGCCGTATGGTGGATTCGGCAATCCATCTTGCAGGCTCTTGCCGAGCAATCAAGAATTGTCAGGTTGCCTTTGAATAAAGTGGGTTCTCTTAATAAAATCAATAGGGCATTTTCAGAACTGGAGCAGGAGTTTGAACGTGAGCCATCACCCGAAGAACTGGCCGAGTTGTTGGAAATCCCAACAGAAGAAGTCGAAACAACATTGGGCGTTGCAGCTCGCCACGTTTCAATGGATGCCCCGTTTATTGACGGAGAAGACAATTCACTTCTGGATGTTCTAGAAAACAACAGTACACCGGATACAGATGCTGCACTCGAATACAGAGACTCTTTACGCAAGGAAATCGAAAGGTCACTCAACACGCTGACTGACCGACAAGCCGATGTTATTAAATTGTATTTTGGCATTGGCATAGAGCACCCTATGAGTCTCGAAGATATAGGTGATAAATTCGGCCTGACAAGAGAAAGGGTACGCCAGATTAAAGACAAAGCAATCAACAAGCTACGTTCTGTCAATAGAAGCAAATTGTTGAAAAATTATCTGGGTACTTAATATTGAAATTCTCAGAATTCAAACAAAAAAAGAGAGGCTTTATAAATGATAGAGCCTCTTTTTTTTTTAACACCTGTAAGGTACTTAATAATTGACAAGGATTGCTTGAAACGGTGGCGTTAATGCGGAAATACAACCATTTTCATCAGCGACCTGAAAGCGATACACTCCTTCAGGGATGTCAGGCGCAGTAAACTGGTTGCCGGAGGAGGTATATACTTTTTGAATGATACCTCTCTGAAATAATGTCCAGTTGCCGTTTGGCAAACCTGAAAACTCAATGGACCCTCCCTGCTGGCAGGTTGGCTGGGTGATTTTTCCTATGCTTAGCGTCGGTTTTACACAACAAAGGTCTACCAGATAGGTTATCTCTGAAGAGGCAGTACATCCATCAATATCAGTGATCGTAACCGTGTATGTAGTCGTCATGGGCGGGTTTACCGTGATGGTAGCACCTGTCTGACCATCACTCCATTCATATGAAAAGCCCCCAGAGGCTGTAAGCTGACCGCCTACGCCCGCGCACACCATGCCACTGGGGCCAGATACGTTGATGTTGGGAAGAATTTTTACATTCAATCTTGCTGAATCTTTATTCACGCATCCCAAAGTATCAGTCCCCGTTACGCTAAAGGTTGCTGTAGATTGGGGTTGCACTTCGATCTGTGTATCTGTTTGACCTGTCGACCAGATATACTGCTGTGCACCACTTGCCAATAACATTGCAGTAGCCCCACGGCAAACGTTTCCATCATCAGGTGTCACTGAATTTTCTTCTATTGAAACCATTACATCCGGTAGCTGATTCACAACGACCTGTACGGAATCCAAATCTGAGCACCCAACTGCATCCGTCATTCTGACTGTGATCAATTGACTGGACATAGGACTAGTGTAAAAAGAACTTTCAGTTTCCCCACCAGCCCATAAATAAGTGAATCCCAATGTGGCCTGCAAAAGAAGGCTGTCTCCCAGGCAAATTACGGCATCATTGTTTGCAATACCTGACACGTCTGTGACTTGCACCTGGCCGTTGGGGTTTTGAAATACTTTTACAAAGATAGAGTCACTGGCTATACAACCGTCAATACTGACCATTTGCACACGGTAGAATGTACTATCCGTTGGTGTTTGTCGGATCAATTGGCTTGTTTGCCCTGTTCCCCAGAGATAAGTTGAAGCACCGGCGACCATTATACTGAGTGTATCACCGGCACAAAGAATTCCGTCGTTGGATTGTAGCCCGCTCCTTTCTTCCAGGCTAAACGTGGCCACAGGTGCTGGATTTATAGTCACGGTACTTGTAAATTCCTGAGTTCTGCACTGACCTGAAACCAGCGTGAAATTTACATTCTGGGCGGTATTGGTTTGATTGATCAGTTTGCCAGGGATTGAATCCTGACCGGATTGCGAAATACCGGATATATTCTGGAGGTTATCCCGCGACCATAGGTAGGAGAATGTGGCTGTGGCGGAAGTTGCCAGTAATGGCATAAGTGACATACCGCTGCAGATTGTCTGGTTGCCTGTAAGGAATTCTGCAGGGTTTAAGTAAACTGTCATGATAACTGTGTCTCTCTTAGTAGGACACCCGGTTTCAGATACATTCCAGGACAATGAGTAAGTACCGTTTTTGTCTGCTGAAAACGTGGCATTACTGAGTTGATTGTCGATGAGTTGGGGGGTTGACCCTGACGGGCTGGCAACTATTTGCCAGACACCCGTACCATTCATTGCAGATGCCCGAAGCATAACAGATTCTCCAAGACAAAGCGTCGTATCATTACCGGCAAGTGCCGACGGAAGACTTTTTACAGTCACTGAAAATGAGGCTGTATCTTCGGGACAAACCCCATTACTGACAACCCAGAGATTTTCGTATGTACCCGGCCCTCCTGCTGCAGTAAACTGGGTACTGGCAGCGAGGACGGAGGCAAATTGACCTCCTGCGAGTGACGGTCCGGATCTGACGGACCACATGCCTGTGCCATTGGAAGTGCTTGCTGTCAGAAGGGTAGTGCCTGTTCCACAAAGTATTGTGTCAGCATCCATTCCTGCGTTCGGAAGTGATAAAATCAACACACGTGCGCTATCTGTCATCGAAACGGTACACCCTGATGAGGTCACACCTTTTATTGTGTAAACACCTGATTCTGTGACACCTGTAAAGGATATCGCGGTATCAGTACCCGCTTTGTTTACGCCTGTAGATACACCATTTTTAAACAGCTGATAGCTTATGCCGGTATCTGAATCAGCCAGGGTGATGGCAGCCCCGGATCCGTTTGCACACAATGTATCACTGCCGCCAACCTGATATGCTCCTTGCAAGCCGTCTACAGTTACGGTAAACGTACAACTGGCTGAGGAGGGCGCACTGTTGGTAACATTTACGGTTACCAGTGTCTGGCCAGGTGAAAAATCGTAAGGAAATGTAATGGTTTGTTGATTGATAGTATAGGTAACGGATGCTGCAGGACATCCGCTTGCGTCGGCTAAAAAGGTCTGAGAAGAGGTGCAATTGCTGTTATTAATTGCTACTTGAACTGATGCAGGACAGGAAACTGCGACAGGTACAATTAAATCGGTAAACGTGGAATCGCCCGGTGTTGTGCTTTCCGGGTCGTCAGATACAAATGTGCTAAAATTGCTGCCGGCTATGCTTGCCTGACTAGCTAAATTACAGACGCCTGGTGGGATAAGCGCATTTACCTCCGCCTGCCAGCGAATTATGATGCTTTTATTAGCGGGTAATGTAAAACCAGAACCTCCCACAGTGATTTGTTGTCCGGAAATATTCAGTAACGGTTTTGCTGAGGTTGGTGGATTGACTGCTACTACTCCTGAAGGATCTGGGTATAAAGATGTCTCAGATTGCAGTTCAGCTTCAAAACCATCATCCTTAGATGCTGTAATCCAATGCTCTGCTGCCTGAAAACTCGAGTGTGTGGGTAACAAGCAGGTAGCACCGAATGTCAAGGTTCCCGCACCTAAAATGCTACCTCCTACATTGGTGTTACTGTTGGCTGTCCAGTAATCGTTGATATTTGTCCCGCTTCCTTGCAGTAAGAGCTGGGAAGAAGGATTGACTTGTCTGCTACGGAACGCCCTGATCGACCCGGCAGTTACCTGATTAGAGGCAGCCCGGATACAGCCCGTATTATTTTCTGTCCCGGTCAGCGATGATCCGGTCCGCATTTCGATACCCTCGAGGCTATTGATATCCGTCTGAATTGTATTACCGACAGTGGTCAGGTCAAGGCGCCCTGAACCGGTTGCTGCCGCCCTGCTGATACCCTGAAGCGCAGCTTCGCCGTTTGATAAATTGAGATGGGAGTTATTCAGTACCTCAATTTTACCCCAACCACCTTCCTCCTGTAAGATTCGGATGGCACTAAACATATCCGTGGAGTCAGCCGTTTTTTCAATAAATCCGTTTTGATTAATTCTTCCTTCCATTGACCCCGATGTTGCAGTATACGAAAGTATGGCAACTTCGCCGCGACTTTGAATGGTGTCATTTTGGATTACATTATATTTGATTCCTGCAGAACCGGTCGCAGTAACATCTAAGCCCGCCATCTCAAAATTGTCTGTAACTATTGCGCAATCCGTCATGGATAGTTGTATCAGTGAGGAATCATCAGCGATGATCTGGATGGCCTTGGTCTTTGCTTTTTTAAACCGACAGCCCGTCAATTGGATCATCGTCAGTCCGATATTCTGGCTTGTACATTCGAGCAAGTCCTGCCCCAATTGAGAAGTATAGGAATCAAGAAAAAGAGAGTTCTGTATTGTTAATTGCAATGTATCGTTTGAAGAGCGATAGATGTTTAGTGCTTTTGAGGCAGGTTGTGAAAATGAAGATTGCAGGATACTGCATGTTCCGGATAAATTGACCGCAGTCATGCAATTTTCGAAAAAATAATTTCCGGTTTGATTTACAGAACAGCCATCGACAGACAGGTTTTTTACCTGATAGAAATTGAAGCCAGTAGCTGAACAAATCGGAATATCAATATTTTGCAAACTCAGGCCGAGGACATTGGATGCATGAAGGGCAGAATAACAGGAAGAATTTGAATTATCAACACAACCGGCCTGATTGGACGTAATGGCACTTGATTCAAGTTTAATATTTTGTAACTGAATAGAACGGGCATTTTGAATGTCAATGCCTCGCTGTGAAAATCCTTGTATAATACCTCCCGAATTGTCTGTATTAGCTGATCCGGTTACTTTACAACTACCCGTCGTAGTGGCAATTTTCATTCCGAATATGCCTCCATTACTGTTGATTTTGATAAATTCTGCATCAAGGAAGCCAGTGGAAATAGTAACAGCCGGGCCGGATGCATTCGTGACTGACATTTGTCGAATGTATAAGGAGTCAAACGTGGATGCAGAAAATGCCGTACCTCCTGTATTTGAAACGTCAACCCCGGTGATCCGATTTTTCTTTGCAGCAACCAAAGTACCCGAAGAAGAAGAGAGAGTGGGGGAAGTTCCACTTAAATTGGGTAGTGTTTGTGCAGGGACAACAGGAAATACTGGTGTAGAAAGCCCGCAAGCAGAGTAAAATGAGCCGGATGTGGTACCCTGACCTATCAGCCATTGCCGATCAAGCAAGGTGAGGGCTGCAGTGTATGTACCAGAATACAGGAATATTTTATCACCCGACATATCATTCGCAAGTGATATAAAGTTTGTTACTGAAGAGAATGGGGTTCCAAGTCTGCCATCACCAGGAGCAGTACTCCCGGTCCGGATAAACCACACCATTTGATTCACTGTAAATGTAACTGTGCCCGTATCGGAAAATGTTCCATCAGTAACTGTGTATGTAAAGCTGGTTTGTCCTCTGAATCCGGCTGCAGGGATAAAAGTAAAGGCTCCGTTTGCCTGCAGGTTTAGTGTACCCTGGAGACCGAAATTACTGGCCAATGATACTGTTAGTCCATCACTGTCTAGGTTGATGTCGTTGTGAAGGACCCCATCAGTAGCTTGCACTGAAATGGACATATTTCCAATGACATCATAGGCATCATCTATTGCGACAACTGAAGATTCAAGGGAATTTGCTTTATAGCTGGTGTTTTCATCCAAAAAAATCGTGGCTGTTGTTCCGGTCGCAGCTTCCGTTACACTGCCGCGCGAAATTCTCAACGTATATTCGATGATATCACCAGGGCTGACACCGGTCAGTCCGTTATCAGGGAGTAACAGGGTGTCAACCAGGGTTGCGGTAAAAAGTGATGGCGGAAATATGTTAGTTCTTGAATTTCCGTACACGCATAATCTGGCAGTAATAGTGTCTTCCTTTTTTGTTGGAATTACCGTAATTTCAGGTTTGATTTGAGAAGAATCGGGTGGATTTTTCTCAGGCAATGTAGAGAAACTGAACTGCAACAGCAAACCAATTACCCAAGAAGTCAGGATATCCATATTTGATTTTTTAAAAAAGCCAATTTCGCTTTAACACTGATATGGCCGGTTTGAAATCGGATTTTGAAAACACCTCAATATGTAAAGGTAGTGAATAAATCCAAAGTGCCTACATTTGAATGTTAATTGTTAGTATTTTAAAAAAAAAAGCTCTCCAAGGGCAAAGATTAGATTGATTTATTTGTAGTATTGTTCGAATAATTTTATCGTAGTGCATCGAAGGTCTTTTTTATACCAGGCAGGGTGTGGTGCTGCAGGCACAATCATGGTTCCGGAATTGTTACGGGCTTTTGCAAGCGAGTCCAAAATTAGTGATCACTGTTCTCAGTTTTTTACATTTATTGGAGCAATCCCCACCTACTCTGGAACTGAAGCAATGGGAAATTCTGATATTTTATTTCGTTTGAAGCCATTGAAAGATATTGGTTATACATCCAATAAGATCGGCTGGTATCAACTTTCTGATTTTCTCTTCTGTCCTGTTCATCTTGAAGCTAATTGTCACAGTATCGATACAAAAGTGCTTGTTTTTCAAAGTAAAGGAGGAGTCACTCACTATTGCGGCACTATTTCTCAGGAATTTATGAGTTTATGTTTGGTTCATGGAGATTCACTAAAAGAGAATTGCCCCGAAAATGAATCTGTTTCATCGCTTTGTATACCTTTGAAAACCATCCAGTCCGGAAGTCACGGCACTGTTGCCTATCAGGTAGGTGCGGGAACCTTTTATCTGCGTCAGGTAGTGGATGCTCAGGGCGTTTATGTATCCGGCTGGCTTAAACGTGGTGAAAAAACTTTTTGGAAGGCCGAGAGTCAAAACTTGCACCCGTTTATTTGATCATAATAGTAGAAAACACTATGGCTGAACCGTTTTTGTCAGAAATCCGCATTTGTAGTTTTTCATTCGCCCCAAGGGGTTGGGCTATGTGCAATGGACAATTGTTACCAATCAATCAAAACCAGGCATTATTCTCATTGCTGGGCACGACTTTTGGTGGAGATGGTCGGGTAAACTTTAGTTTGCCTGATTTGCGCGGAAGAGTGCCGATTCATGTCGGTGCCGGTCACTATTTGGGTGAAAGATCCGGTGAGCAGGCGCATACCCTTACCACAAATGAAATGCCAACACATACGCATACGCTGTTTGGAACAACAGAAGTAAGAGACGGAATCATTCCGACATCCCAAAGTATGTATGCCAATAGCGCTCCAAGCGAAGTCTATGGAAATTCCGGTTCATACGTAGGAATGCACCCGTCTGCGATTTCTTCTGTCGGGGGATCTCAAGCTCATTCTAATATGCAACCCTTCTTAGTCCTGAATTTTTGTATTGCTCTTCAGGGCATTTTTCCGTCACAATCTTAATTTTATTTTGTTATGGCGCAACCTTATATTGGTGAAATTCGAATGTTTGCTGGAAACTTTGCTCCTGATGGCTGGATGTTTTGTAGTGGTCAATTGTTGCCAATATCAGAATACGAAACGTTATTTCAGTTGATTGGAACAACCTATGGGGGAGACGGGCAATCCACATTTGCACTGCCTGATTTGCGGGGAAGAATCCCCATTCATCAGGGAAATAGCTTTGTTTTAGCTGAAACAGGAGGTATTGAAAATGTGCAGCTTACAGCACAGCAAATCCCTTCTCATACCCATACAATGGTAGGAACATCAGATGTGGGAACGGCATCTCTTTCGCAGGCCGGAGTGTTGGCCCGGACTTCTTCATTTGATGGATATACCCAGGAGACATCCGGCGGACTTACCCCATTATCATCCCTTTCATTGCCTCCTGTCGGTGGAGGTCAGCCACATGAAAATATGATGCCTTTTCTCTGTTTTCAGTTTATCATTTCATTGTTTGGTATTTTTCCATCACCTACATAATTTCACTTATGGATCCTTTTGTTGCCGAAATACGAATTTTTCCTTTCAACTTCAGTCCTCTGGGTTGGGCCTTTTGTGATGGACAATTGCTACCATTGTCTCAAAATACAGCCTTGTTTGCACTAGTGGGGACTATGTATGGTGGCAATGGACGGTCAAATTTTGCCTTGCCGAATCTGATGGGTAGAGCACCTATTCACTCTGGACAAGGCCCGGGACTCAGTTTCCGCGAGCAAGGTGAAACAGGGGGGCAAGAAAATGTTACATTACTGACCAGCGAAATACCGGCCCATACACATCAGGTAAATGTTGCAAATGATAGTGGTCTGCAATCCAGCCCCCAAGGTGCTTTACCTGCAAGGTCACCGATGTACAAAAAGGTTACTCAGGCTCCTGCTTTGGCTACGCAGTTTGCACCTCTTGCCTTACAGTCTGCCGGTGGTGACCAGCCGCATAATAACATGCAACCGTACCTTACCTTAAATTTTTGTATAGCATTACAGGGTGTCTTTCCCCCAAGATCCTGAATCATGGTGGTTTTACAAGAGCTTATCAATACATTTTTACCAGAAATCAGTGAGGTTAGGCTTGTAAATATTTCAGAGGAGGATATACCATTTTTAGAGCAGGTGTACATACACACCCGATGGGAGGAACTTGCTCCGGTCGATTTTTGGAGTGATACTCAAAAACGTGATTTTCTTATATCTCAATTTCATGCACAGAAAAAACATTATGATACCCATTATCAGGGTGGACGATTTTGTGTCATTCGAATCAACGATATACCCGCTGGCAGGTTGTATCTTTATGCGATGGCATCAGAGTTACGTATCGTAGATATTGCCTTGCTGCCCCAGTTTAGAGGCAGCGGATATGGATCTGGAATACTAAAACAACTGATCAATCTATCCGAAAGAGCAGAAGCCGATCTGACAATTCATGTTGAAATCAATAATCCGGCTATGAACTTTTATCAACGACTCGGTTTTATTGCAGAGGGCCAACCTAATGGTTTGTACAGATTCATGCGCAGAAAACACTAAACTTTGAATAATGGATGCAGGAAATCTTACCCCCGAACTGGTTCAGAGTTTCGCTCATAATAGAATCAGTCTTAGTATCAATGAAAATCTTGCGTTGGACATGATGCTCAAACAACTTCACATCGGTGTACCCTCCCCTCATTTGCCCCGAACTCCATTTACCATAGTACTGGTTAGCAAAGGTGTATTTATGGTGTATCCTCAACATATGTACACAATTGAATGGGAAGGCCTTGGTCAATTTGATCTGTTCCTCGTGCCGGTAGGTCCGGATCAGGAGGGCATGCAGTACGAAGCTGTTTTTGGATAAATCAAAACTATCTCAACTCCGCATTCATTCCCTGCAGTACTTCATTCCCCGGACATAACTGTTGTTCCGTTAGCTGATTCAGAGGCACAGGCGTTGTGTTCAACAATTCGTTTAGTTCTACGCTTTCCCGGTCCAGATACAGCATTCCCGTGAGGATTTCATTTTTGTCTCTCGCCTTGTGAAGAGCGGTTATGATCGATAATTTATTTTCCGGATCCCAGTCATTACCGAGTTTATGAAGAGAGATCAGAGATCCATCGTGCATCTCAACTTCTGTAACTTCGTTTTGATCATATTTTGCTGTAATCTCCGTTCCCACCGGTACAAAGTCGAGCCTGGAAAGCGTTTCATTGTGCTCGCGCACATAGTCATATGATTTGGTTGATCCCTGGTTATTGTTGAATGTGACGCAAGGGGAAATGACATTGATGAAAGAAAATCCTGAATGGGCCATTGCAGCCTTAATCAGAGGCACGAGCTGTTGCTTATCACCACTGAAACTCTGAGCGACAAATGTAGCGCCCAGTTCAATGGCCAGGGCACACAAATCTATTCCTTCAAAGGAGTTTACCTGACCTGCCTTGGAAACGGAACCTTTGTCTGCCGTAGCTGAATCCTGGCCCTTCGTCAGGCCGTAACAGCCATTATTCATTACGATATAAGTCATATTCAGATTACGCCTCATCACATGCACAAATTGCCCCATCCCTATGGAGGCAGTATCTCCGTCACCGGAAACGCCCAAATACACCATAGATCTGTTGGCCAGATTCGCACCAGTGGTGACGGAAGGCATCCTCCCATGAACCGAATTAAATCCGTGAGAATTACTCAGGAAATAGGCGGGAGTCTTCGATGAACATCCGATGCCCGACATTTTTGCCACCCGATGCGGTTCAATATTCAGTTCAAAGCACGCATCCACAATTGCAGCACTGATTGAGTCATGTCCACATCCCGCACAAAGTGTGGAAATGGTGCCTTCATAATCTTTTCTGTTGTACCCAAGTGTGTTTTTGGGTAACAACGGGTGTTGAAATTTAGGTCTGATATATGACATGTTTCGGTATTAGTTTAGTGGTTGAAATTGGTGTTCCTGCATCTGTTGCAAAATCAAATCAGCTGTGATGGGAAAGCCATCATAATTCAAGACTTTTTTCATCTTTTTCGGATTCACTTCCAGTTCATTGATGAGCAACGCCCTCATCTGAGCATCCCTGTTTTGTTCGATCACATAAATGGTATCATGCTCATCAATAAACTGTAGAACCTCTTGCTGGAATGGAAATGAGCGGAGTCGGATGGCGTCGATGGCAATTCCCTGCAGACGCAATATATCAATGGCCTCCTCGGCAGCAAATCGAGATGTTCCAAAGAAAATCATACCAGTAGCAGAAGTGTTGGATTCCTGGTAAGCCACAGGAACAGGAATCTTTGTTGTCGCAGTTTGCAGTTTTTTCTTCAAGCGGTCCATGATCCGAACGTATGTGGCAGAGTCTTCTGAATAAGCGGCATTTTCATCGTGTGAACTGCCTCTTGTAAAATAAGATCCTTTGGTAGGGTGGGTTCCTGGCAATGTGCGGTAAGGAATGCCGTCTCCATCCACATCACGATATCTGCCCCAGCTCTGGATTGATTCGAGATCTTCAGCAGACAACACTTTACCGCGGTTGTACTTGCGTGTGTCGTCCCAATCGAAAGGTTCGCTCATATGGTCATTCATGCCCAGGTCAAGGTCAGTCATCATGATGACCGGTGTTTGCAGCAATTCAGCGTAATCGAAGGCATCTGCCATCATGTCAAAACATTCTTTTGGCGTAGAAGGGATGAGAAGCACATGTTTAGTGTCTCCATGGGAGGCGTAGGCAGCCAGAAGATAGTCTGATTGCTGCGTTCGGGTAGGCATGCCGGTTGAAGGACCTGATCTTTGCACATCCACCAGCACAACTGGTATTTCTGCATAATACGCCAGACCTAAAAACTCACTCATGAGAGAGACTCCCGGCCCACTGGTGGCTGTAAACGCCCTGGCTCCGTTCCAGTTAGCCCCAATGGCCATGCCAATCGCTGCAAGCTCATCTTCCGCTTGTACAATGGAAAAGTTGTTTTTACCTGAAACAGGGTCTATCCTCAACTTTTTAGCATATTCTTCAAAAGCACTCACCAATGAAGTGGACGGGGTTATCGGATACCAGGAAACCACAGTCGCACCTCCGTACACTGCGCCCAGGCCTGCTGCTGAATTTCCATCAATAAAAATGGCATCTCCTACCAGGTCTCTCGGTTCAACCCTGAAATCCAGGGGGTAACTGTAATGTTGTGTGATGAAGTCAACCCCCAGTTCCAGTGCTTTCATATTAGGTGCAATCAGTTTTTCCTTTCCCTGAAACTGATCTTCAAACAAGCCTTTGATAATCTCCGTGTCCAGATTTAACAACCTGGCCAGTGCACCCACATATACAATATTTTTGAAGAGCTGCTTTTGCCGCGGATCTGTAAATTCCCTGTTGCAGATGTCCATCAAGGGTACACCAATAAAATGTATATCTTCTCGATAAAACTCTTCATGCAGCTTCTTGGTAGAATCATACAGGAAATATCCCCCAGACTTCACACTGGCAATATCCCGTTTCATGCTTTGAGGATTTACGCAGACCATCAGATCAACACCCTCCCTTCGTCCAAGATACCCTTTTTCACTGACTCGCACTTCATACCATGTAGGCAGCCCCTGGATGTTTGATGGGAAAATATTTTTGGCCGAAACGGGTACTCCCATTCGAAAAATTGCCTTCGAAAATAGGTAATTAGCGCTGGCGGATCCTGTGCCATTCACATTGGCAAACCTTACGACAAAATCATTAATCCGACTCATACAAATGAATAATTTCCTGCCTTGGCAGTATTATATAAAAATTGTTTCATATCCCATGCTGCAGTCGGACACCGCTCGGCACACAGCCCACAATGAAGACACATGTCTTCATCTTTTACCATAACCCGCCCGGTTTTAAGTATATCTGACACTAAAAGTTCCTGGGAAGGATTGAGTGCAGGGACAATCAGCTTTTGACGGAGATTTTCTTCTTCCTCTTCATTCGCAGTAAATGTGATGCAGTTTGTCGGGCAAATATCCATGCAGGCATCGCATTCTATGCACTTATTTTCCGTAAATACTGTCTGGACATCACAATTCAGACATCGTTGAGCCTCCCTGAAGGCAGTTTTTACATCAAAACCCAATTCAACCTCTTTCTTCCTGTCGCGCAAAGTTTCAGTCTTACTCGCCTGTGGCACGACATATCTTTGATCTGTAGTGACATCATTGTCATACGCCCATTCGTGGATGCCCATTTTTGTACTGAATAGCTTGGTATGTGGCGCAGGCCTGTCTTTCACGTCCTTGCCCTGCAAATAGAGATCGATGGAAACTGCCGCCTGATGCCCCTGTGCAACGGCGGTGATCACATTTTTTGGTCCTAATGCTGCATCTCCGCCAAAGAATACGCCAGGGCGGGTAGATGAAAATGTTTTGGAATCCAGCACAGGCATATCCCAGCTATTAAATTCGATGCCCAGATTTTTTTCAATCCATTCGAATTTATTTTCCTGCCCTATGGCTATGATGACATCATCAGCGGCATAAAAAACATCCGGTTCGCCGGTGGGTACCAGCTTCCTCTTCCCCTCTTCAAAGACAGCAGTGACTTTCTCAAACAACATTCCTGTAAGTTTGCCTCCTTCTACGACAAATTGCTTTGGAACATGGTTGTCGATGATCGGAATATCTTCATGTATGGCATCCTCAATTTCCCATGGCGATGCCTTCATTTCAGAAAATGGACTACGCACAATGACTTTTACTTCTTCACCCCCCAATCTTCGGGAAGTACGGCAGCAATCCATGGCAGTATTTCCTCCACCCAATACGATGACCCTCTTTCCGATCTTGTGTGTATGTTCAAAGGCAACACTGGCAAGCCATTCGATCCCTATGTGGATATTTGCGGCACCTTCCTCCCTGCCTGGCAAGTGCAAATCCTTACCACGTGGGGCTCCTGTACCCACAAACAAGGCATCGTAGCCCTTGTCAAGGATTTCCTTCATGCTGTGTATGTACGTATTAAAATGGGTGACGACATCCATGTTTAGCACATAACCCACTTCCTGGTCCAACACTTCTGCCGGCAACCGGAATGAAGGAATCTGGCTTCTCATCATGCCTCCTCCCTTGGGCTGATTGTCGTAAATATGCAGCTCATATCC